>NZ_JBHYKG010000461.1:0-5067 GCF_042741245.1 Kitasatospora sp. NPDC058965 | reverse complement strand
GAAAGACGGAACCGGCCGGGACGCGTTCAGGCGTCCCGGCCGGTCCACGAGCGGACGACGGTGATCGTCAGCGGATGTTGTCCACGTCGACCAGGTCGACGCGGACGTTGCGACCGCCGAGGGCGCCCACCACGGTGCGCAGCGCACGCGCGGTGCGGCCGCCACGGCCGATCACCTTGCCGAGGTCATCAGGGTGCACCCGCACCTCGATGGTGTTCCCGCGGCGGAGGTTGCGCGCGCGCACCTGCACGTCCTCGGGATGCTCGACGATGCCCTTCACCAAGTGGTCGAGGGCGTCCTCGATCACGCTCAGGCCTCGGAGGAGGCGTCGGCCTCGGCCTCGGCCTTGTCCGACTTCTTGGCCTTCGGGGTGATGGCGACACCGGTGGTGGCGTCCTCGAAGCCGGCGACGGCCTTGGCGAACAGGTGCGAGAAGTCCTCGACCTTGGGCTCAGCGACCTTCAGCGGCTCCGGGGCCGGCAGGCCCTTGAACTTCTGCCAGTCGCCGGTCAGCTTGAGGATGGCGAGCACCGGCTCGGTCGGCTGGGCGCCGACGGACAGCCAGTACTGGGCACGCTCGGTGTCGACCTCGATCTTCGAGGGGTTGTAGGTCGGCTGGTAGATGCCGATCTCCTCGATCGCGCGACCGTCACGCTTGGTGCGCGAGTCGGCGACGACGATGCGGTAGTGCGGGGAGCGGATCTTGCCGAGACGCTTGAGCTTGATCTTGACTGCCACGGGAGTGGATCTCCTGAGAGTTGACGTGGGTGAGCGACCGCGCTCCGCGTGGGGCTGCGGCGCCGGTCGTTCCGGTGACACGCCAGCCGTAGGAGAGAGGGTCCATAGGCTGTCGGCTATCAGCTGTCAATTGTGCCACAAACGCCGAGCTCCCTCCGACCGGGGCCGGAGGGAGCTCGTGGGCGGCTGGGGGCGCCGCTTCAGGCGATCTTGAAGGGCTGCTGGCAGGCGCCGCACACGATCGAGGCCTGGGCCAGCACCGAGGGGACCACCCGGACGTTGCGGCCGCAGCCGCAGACGGCCTTGACCCGCACGCCGCCGCCGGAGGAGCCGTGCCGGGCCGCCGGACCGCGGAAGGTGCGCAGCACCCCGCCGTCCGCCGAGCCGGCCACCGCCTGCTGGTGGGCGCCCAGCGCGCGCTCCAGGCGCTCGATGGTCGCGGAGTAGCGGTCCTGGGTCTCGGCGAGCATCGTCACCTGGGAGAAGCCGCTGCTGGCGTGCGGCTCGACCGGGTGGGCCAGCCCCAGCTCGGAGGCGAGCAGCAGGAAGCGGCGGTTGTGGTAGCGCCCCGCCCGGGAGGTGTCCCGGATGTCACGGGCCGCGGCCAGACCGTGGGCGGCCTCGTGCAGCAGCCGCTCGAAGCCGAGCCGGGTGCCGCAGGCCGAGGAGGACTCCCCGATCAGCGCCTCGGGCGAGGCGAGGTCGGGCAGGTCACTGTGGTAGGCCTGGATGTCGCTCCAGGCGGCGGCCAGTTCGGCCGCCAGGACGAGGGGCTGTGTCGTGCTCACGCTATGCCAACGAGGGAGTCGGGGCCGATGTTCCAATTCTGCGAGCCTCGGGGGCATTCCCCGGAAACTCTCAGCTGGGCGTGACAACGCCCGTACTGAGCAAGCGGAAGGTGACGCAAGACCAACCCCCTCGGTGTCTGCACCCGTCGATCCTCGCCGGGTCGGCCGATCCGGGCACGGCGGACCGCCGCGCCGCTGTGTGCGGCCCGCGCCCCCTGTTTTGACAGGGCCACGGGCCGTACACCGTACCGCTACTCGGGCCGCACTGGGAGTTGACTGGCCAGTAGACGAGACGCTGTCACCTACTGGTTACTCAATTGCCGGCCGGACAAGGCAATCAGTACGCACGCGCGACGATCGCGATGTTCCCCTCCTGGTCGTAGGAGGTCGGGACCGAACCGTCGGCGGCGATCAGACAGCGGACCGAGACGCCCTGCTCGGCCAGCTTGGCCTCGCCCTCCGGGCCGAGCTCGGCCCAGGAGATCCGGCCCCAGCCGGTGGCCGCGGCCTCGACGCACTCGTCGAGGGTCGTCACGTCCACGGTGCGGGCCTCGCGGCGCTCGCGGGACTGGCGCAGCAGCAGCGCCTGGTCCTCGTCCAGCAGGCCCGGCAGCACCGCGGCCAGCGAGTCGATCTGCACCGGCTCCTTGCCGCCCGGGATCCGGCGGGCCAGCATCGCGGTGCCGGCCTCCAGGTCGCGCGGGCCGACCTCGATCCGCACCGGGACGCCCTTGAGCTCCCAGTCCACCGCGCGGCGGCCGAACGGGGTGTCGGTGCGGTCGTCCACCACGGTGCGGATGCCGGCCGCCTCCAGCTTGGCGCCGATCTCGCGGACCTTGGCGATCACCGCGTCGTCGCCCTTGATGGCCAGCACCACGGCCTGCACGGCCGCCAGCCGCGGCGGCACCCGCAGGCCGTTGTCGTCGCCGTGCGACATGATCAGGCCGCCGACCATGCGGGTCGAGACGCCCCAGGAGGTCTGCCAGACGAACTCGCGCTCGGCACCCTGCAGCTGGTAGGTGGTGTTGAAGACCTTGGCGAAGTTCTGGCCCAGCTCGTGGCTGGTGCCCATCTGCAGCGCCTTGCCGTCGCCCATCATGCCCTCCAGGGTGAGGGTGTTGATGGCGCCGGCGAACCGCTCCTTGACCGTCTTGCGGCCCAGCACCACGTCGATGCCGAGCACGTTGGTCATGAAGTCGCCGTAGACGTCGGTGTGGATCATCGCGGCGTAGTCGCGGGCGTCCTCGTAGGTCGCGTGCGCGGTGTGCCCCTCCTGCCAGAGGAACTCGGTGGTGCGAAGGAAGACCCGCGGGCGCAGCTCCCAACGGACGACGTTGGCCCACTGGTTGATCAGCAGGGGCAGGTCGCGGTGACTCTGCACCCACTTGGAGAAGTACTCGTTGATGATGGTCTCGGAGGTCGGCCGGACCACCACCGGCTCCTCGAGGTCCTTGCCGCCGCCGTGGGTGACCACCGCGAGCTCGGGCGCGAAGCCCTCGACGTGCTCGGCCTCCCGGGTCAGGTAGGACTGCGGGATGAACATCGGGAAGTAGGCGTTCTGCGCGCCGGCCTTCTTGATCCGCGCGTCCATCTCCTGCTGCATCCGCTCCCACAGGCCGTAGCCGTACGGTCGGATGACCATGGTGCCGCGCACCGGACCGTTGTCGGCCAGCTCGGCCTTGTTGATCAGATCCTGGTACCAGCGCGGGAAGTCGTCCGCCTGGGGGGTGAGAATGGGAGCCTTTGCCATGGGCCGAATCGTACGGTGCCCGGCGCACCGAGCGTGAATCGTTTCCGGCCCGCGGGACCGGGGGCGCACGCCCGGCGGAGTGAATGCTCCGGCGCGCTCCTCTGGACGGCGCGCCCGGGCGGTTGTTCGCTGGAACCGGGGGCGGGCAGTCGGGGGGAATTCCGTACCGGACCGAATGGGAGGCCCACCAGATGGCTTCAGCGCACGGCACTGCCCCGGATCTGACCAGGTCCCGGCCCGGCGGCCGGGACCGCGAGCAGCGGGCCCGGGACTGGGCCGAGATCCAGGAGCGCACGCTGCTGCCGCTCTACCAGGCGGTGCACGAGCGGGTCGGTCTGGGCAGCGCCAGCAGCCTGCTGGACCTGGGCTGCCGGTCCGGCCTGGCGCTGCTGCTGGCCGCGGCGCGCGGCGCCCAGGTGGCCGGGGTGGAGCCGGACGCCCCGCTGCGCGAGCTGGCCCGGGCCCGCCGGCTGCCGGTGGTGGCCGACTCCTCCGCCACCCGGACGGCGCACGGGGTGGTGACCGTCTTCGAACCGCTGCGGCTGGGCGAGCAGGTGCACCGCACGCTGCGCGAGGCGGCCCGGCTGACCCTGCCGGGCGGAGTGGTGGTGCTGGCCGGACCGGGCCCGGCGGACCTGGACGAGTGCGCGGCGGTGCTGGAGGTGGCGCGTCGGCACGGCGGCCCGGACCGCGCGCCGGAGCCGCTGGCCGCCGCCGACCTGGGCGGGCCGGCCGCGGCGGCCGGGCTGCGCGCGGTCGGGCGGGGGCGGGTCGGCTGCCCGTTCGGCTACGCCGATCTGGACAGCGCGGTGCGCGGGCTGCTGGCCACCGGTTGGTTCGACCGGGCGATCGCCGGTTCGGGTGACGTGCTGGTGGCCAAGGAGCTGGCCGAGGCACTGCACCCCTTCACCCGGACGGACGGCACGGTGCGGCTGGCCACCGAGTTCCACTACCTGCTCGCCGTGCGCGCCTGACGGACCGTCGGCCGGTGCGATCCCGGCCGCCCGGTAGGCGGCCTCCTCGTCCACCGCGGGCTGGTCGGGACGCTGCCGGGGCGGGGCGGGTTCGGTCACCCCTGGACGACAAGGGCACAGAACCGGACGATCCACGAGCGACGCCGCCGGTGTCAGGGGAGCGGCGGCCACTCCTCGACCGTCAGGGCGAACCGCTCGTGGTCCCGCCAGGCGCCGTCCAGGAAGAGCATCCGCGGGGTGAACCCCTCGTGCCGGAAGCCCAGCCGGCGGGCCAGCGCGATCGAGCGGTCGTTCTCCGGCTGCACGCTGATCTCCAGCCGGTGCAGGCCCAGGCCGCCGGTGCTCGGGTCGCCGAAGCAGCGGTCCACCACCAGCCGCATCCCCTCGGTCATCCGGCCGGTCCCGGCGTAGGGCAGGTAGCTGTCGTAGCCGAGCGCCGCGTTGCAGTAGCGGCCCATCACGATGTTCGAGACGTTGCACTTGCCGACCAGGCCCTCGTCCTCCCGGTCGACGATCAGGAAGGTGCGCAGGCCGGGCCCCTGACGCTGGAGCAGGTCCGGCAGCCCGTCCGGCTCCACCGGGTTCCACCGCCCGATGTGCGCCGCCGAGCGGCGCACCGCGGCGGCGTAGCTGACGGCGTCGGAGGCCCTCGGGGCACGGATCGTCACTCGCGTCATCGGACCATCATGGAGCATCCGGAGCGCATGCCAACGGCCCGCCACCGGGGTGCCGGGCCGTTGGCGTTCAACCGCGGTGCTACATCAGGTCCTTGATCTCCTTGGGCAGCTCGAAGCCGCCCGGCCCCTGGCCCGGGCCG
>NZ_JBHYKG010000460.1:0-5073 GCF_042741245.1 Kitasatospora sp. NPDC058965 | reverse complement strand
TCGCCGGGGTGATCAAGTCCGTGCTGGCGATCCGGCACGGGGTGCTGCCGCGCACCCTGCACGTCGACCGGCCCTCCCCGCACGTGGACTGGACCGACGGCACCGTCCGTCTGCTGACGGAGCGTCAGGACTGGCCCGCGGTGGACCGGCCGCGCCGGGCGGCGGTCTCCGCCTTCGGCGTGTCGGGCACCAACGCCCACGTGATCATCGAGCAGGCCCCGGAGCAGCCCGCTCCCGCGGCCGCCCCGACGGGCCCGCAGGTGCTGCCGTTCCTGCTCTCGGCCCGGACCCCGGACGCGCTGGCGGCCCAGGGCGCCCGGCTGGCCGCGGCCGCGCCCGGCCTCGCCCCGCTGGACGTGGCGCACACCCTGCGCACCGGCCGCGCCGCGCTGGCCGAGCGCGCGGTGGCGATCGGCACCGGACCCGGGGCGCTGCGCGACCCGGTCGGACCGGGTGTGGTGCGCGGGCGGGCCGGCACGCCCGGCAAGGTGGTCTTCGTCTTCCCGGGCCAGGGCTCCCAGTGGACCGGCATGGCCGCCGACCTGCTGGACACCGAACCCGTGTTCGCCGCCGCCCTGGAGCGGACCGGCGAGGCGCTGGCCCGCTACACCGACTGGTCGCTGCCGGCGGTGCTGCGCGGCGAGCCGGGGGCGCCCGGCCTGGACCGGGTGGACGTGCTGCAGCCCGCGCTCTGGGCGGTGATGGTCTCGCTGGCCGAACTCTGGCAGGCCTACGGGGTGCGGCCGGACGCGGTGGTCGGGCACAGCCAGGGCGAGGTGGCGGCGGCGTACCTGGCCGGCGGGCTCGGCCTGGACGACGCCGCGCGGATCGTCGCGCTGCGGGCCAAGGCGCTGGCCACCCTGTCCGGCAAGGGCGGCATGGTCTCGGTGGCCCGTCCGCTCGCCGAGGTCGAGGCCCGGATCGCCGCCTGGCCCGGCCGGCTCTCCATCGGCGTGGTCAACGGCCCGCTCGCCACCGTGGTCTCGGGCGACCTGGCCGCACTGGCCGAACTGACCGAGGCCTACACCGCCGAGGGCGCCCAGGTCCGACCCGTGGCCATCGACTACGCCTCGCACTCGGTGCAGACCGAGGCGCTCCGTGCCGAGCTGCTCGACCTGCTCGCCGAGGTGCGGCCGACCACCGGGCGGATCCCGCTGCTCTCCACCGTCACCGGGGACTGGTTGGACACCGCCGAGCTGGACGCCGACTACTGGTACCGCAACCTGCGCAGCACGGTCCGGTTCGAGCAGGCCACCCGGCGGCTGGCGGAGACCGGGCACACCGTCTTCGTCGAGGTCAGCCCGCACCCGGTGCTGACCGGTGCGGTCGAGGACACGCTGGAGGCGGCGGGCGTGGCCGAGCCGGTGGTCACCGGCTCGCTGCGGCGCGGTGCGGGCGACCGGGCCCGCTGGCTCGCCTCGGTGGCCGACCTGCACGTGCGCGGTGTGGCGGTCGACTTCGGACCGGCCTTCGCGGGCGCCGCCGCGCACCCGGTCGAACTGCCGACCTACCCCTTCGAGCGGCAGCGCTACTGGCTGGCGGCCAGCCGCTCGCCGGAGCAGCTCACCGCCCCGGCGGGCACGGCCGACGGCGCGTTCTGGGAGCTGGTGGCCGAGCAGGACGCCGGACGCCTCGGCGAGACGCTCGGCCTCGCCGGCGAGCGACTGGCCCCGGTGCTGCCGGCGCTGGCCTCCTGGTGGGAGCAGCGCCGGGCCGCGGGGGCGGCGGAGGGCTGGCGGCACCGGGTCGGTTGGCGGCCCGTCACCCCGCCGGACGCGGTCCGGCTGACCGGCAGCTGGCTGGTCGTCACCGAGCCGGCGCCGGGGGACCACCCGTGGGTGGCAGCCCTGGCCGAGGCGCTGACCGGCCTCGGTGCGCGGGTCGAGCTGCTGGCGGGCTCGGTGGACCGCGCCGAGCTGGCCGCCCGGCTGGCGGTCGCGGGCCCGGTGGCCGGGGTGGTGGCCCTGGCCGGCCCGGCCGGGCCGGTACCGGGCCCCGAAGCCGTCCCGCCGGTCTACGCCGCCCAGCTGACGCTGGCCCAGGCGCTCGGCGACGCCGGGGTCCGGGCACCGCTGTGGTACCTGACCCGCGGCGCGGTCGGCACCGGTCCGGCGGACCCGGTGACCGCCCCCGAGCAGGCCCTGGTCTGGGGCTTCGGCGCGATCCTCGCCGTCGAGCAGCCCGAGCTGCACGGCGGCCTGCTCGACCTGCCGGCCGAGCCCGACCGGCACGCCTGGCAGCAGGTGGCCGCGCTGCTCGCCGCCACCGGCCCCGGGCGCGAGGTGGAGCTGGCGGTCCGCCCGTCCGGCGTCTTCGCCCGCCGCCTGGTCCCGGCCGGCCCGCCCGCCCGGACCACCGAGCCGTGGGTGCCGCGCGGCACCACCCTGATCACCGGGGGCACCGGTGCGCTCGGCGGGCAGGTGGCCCGCTGGCTGGCCGGCCGCGGCGCCGAGCACCTGCTGCTGGTCAGCCGCCGGGGCGCCGACGCGCCGGGGGCGGCCGAGCTGGCCGCCGAGCTGGCGGCGCTGGGCAGTCGGGTGAGCCTGGCCGCCGCCGACGTGGCCGACCGGGCCGCGCTCACCGAGCTGCTGGCCGGCATCCCGGCCGAGCTGCCGCTGACCGCCGTGGTGCACACCGCCGCGGCGCTGCACGACGGGCTGATCCCCGACCTCACTCCCGAGCAGGTCGCGCTGGCCCTGCGGGCCAAGGCGGGCGCCGCCCGGCTGCTGGACGAGCTGACCCGGGACCGGCCGCTGACCGCGTTCGTGCTCTTCTCCTCGCTGGCCGGCCTGTGCGGCATCCCGGGCCAGGCCAACTACGCGCCCGGCAACGCCTACCTGGACGCGCTGGCCGCGCAGCGCCGGGCGGCGGGCCTGCCCGCCACCGCGATCGCCTGGGGGCACTGGGCCGGTGCGGGCATCGCCGCCGACGGTGCGGAGCAGCAGCTGCTGCGGCACGGCCTGGTGTCGCTGCCGCCGGAGCAGGCCGTCGAGCTGCTCGGCCAGGCGCTGGACCAGGACGAGAGCCACCTGGTGGTGGCCGACGCCGACTGGTCCGTGCTGTTCGGCGGCCGGAGCCACCCCCTGGTGGCCGAGCTGCTGCCGGCCGGGACCGCCGCGCCGGTCGTCGCGGCCGAGGAGGGCGACCTGGTCGCGCGGCTGGGCGTGCTGCCCGCCGCCGAGCGGCGCCGCGCACTGCTCGGCCTGGTCCGCGACCAGGCCGCGGCCGTCCAGCGGCACCGCTCGGGCGGTGCGGCGGTCGAGCCGGGCCGGGCCTTCCGCGAGCAGGGCTTCGACTCGCTGACGGCCGTCGAGTTCCGCAACCGGCTGGCCGCCGTGACGGGCCGTCGGCTGCCCGCGACCGTGGTCTTCGACCATCCGACCCCGACCGCGCTGGCCGACTGGCTCGCCGAGGAGCTGTGGGGCGGCGCCGAGCCGGCCACCGTCGTCGCCGCACCGCCGGCGACCCGGGACGACGATCCGATCGTCATCGTGGGCATGGCGTGCCGCTTCCCGGGCGGGATCGACTCGCCGGAGGACCTCTGGCGGGTCGTCACCGAGGGGACCGACGTGCTCGGGGACTTCCCGACCGACCGCGGCTGGGACCTGGACCGGCTCTACAGCCCCGACCCGGACCGGGCCGGCACCAGCTACACCCGGCACGGCGGATTCCTCGCCGGGGCGGCCGAGTTCGACGCGGAGTTCTTCGGCGTCCCGCCCCGTGAGGCGCCCGCGATCGACCCGCAGCAGCGGCTGCTGCTGGAGACCGCCTGGGAGCTGTTCGAGCGGGCCGGGATCGACCCGCAGGCGTTGCGCGGCAGCCGCACCGGCGTCTTCGCGGGCAGCTCCGGACGCGACTACGGCAGCGGGAGCCAGCAGGCCCCGGCCGAACTGGAGGCCTATCTCGGTCTCGGCAATGCGGCCAGTGTCGCCTCCGGCCGGATCTCCTACAGCTTCGGCTTCGAGGGGCCGGCGGTGACGGTGGACACGGCGTGCTCGTCCTCGCTGGTGGCGCTGCACCTGGCGGCGCAGTCGCTGCGCTCCGGCGAGTCGGACCTCGCGGTGGCGGGCGGCGTGCTGGTGATGTCGACGCCCAGCCTGTTCGTGGAGTTCTCCCGCCAGCGGGCGCTCTCCGCCGACGGCCGGTGCAAGGCCTTCGCGGCCGCCGCCGACGGGACCGGCTGGTCCGAAGGCGTCGGGCTGCTGCTGGTGGAGCGGCTGTCGGACGCGCGCCGGTTGGGTCATGAGGTGCTGGCGGTGGTGCGGGGTTCGGCGGTGAACCAGGACGGTGCGTCGAACGGTTTGACGGCGCCGAGTGGTCCGGCGCAGCAGCGGGTGATCCGGCAGGCGTTGGCGAGTGCGGGGTTGTCGGCGGGGGAGGTGGACGCGGTGGAGGCGCACGGGACGGGGACCCGGTTGGGGGACCCGATCGAGGCGCAGGCGCTGCTGGCCACCTACGGCGCCGGACGACCGGCCGAACGACCGCTCTGGCTCGGGTCGGTGAAGTCGAACCTCGGGCACACCCAGGCGGCGGCCGGGGTGGCGGGGGTGATCAAGTCGGTGCTGGCGCTGCGGCACGGGGTGCTGCCGCGCACCCTGCACGTGGACGCGCCCACGCCCCACGTGGACTGGTCGGACGGCGGTGTCGCGCTGCTGACGGACAGTCAGCTGCTGCCGGAGCTGGACCGGCCGCACCGGATCGGCGTCTCGGCCTTCGGCGTGTCCGGGACCAACGCGCACGTGATCGTCGAAGGGGTGCCGCAGGCCCCGGCCGCCGTGGCGCTGCCGTCGCCTCGGCCGGTGCCGTTCGTGGTGTCGGCGCGGTCGGCGGCGGCACTGCGGGAGCAGGCGGGCCGCATCGCGGACCTGGCCGAAGGCGGTGATCCGGTGGCGGTGGCGCACGCGCTGGTGACCGGCCGGGCCGCGCTGGAGGAGCGGGCCGTGGTGCTCGGCGACCCGGCCGCGCTGCGCGACCCGGACGGCCCGGGCGTGGTGCGGGGCACCGCCGGGACCGGCGGGCTGGCGTTCCTCTTCTCCGGCCAGGGCGGTCAGCGGGTCGGGATGGGCCTGGAGC
>NZ_JBHYKG010000459.1:0-5092 GCF_042741245.1 Kitasatospora sp. NPDC058965 | reverse complement strand
TGTGTCCTACGCGGTTGACGGTGACCTCGTCGTCCACGAGGAGCCCTACGGACCCGTCACACCGTTGCGAGAGGGCGACGCCCGTTGGGATCCCGTCTGGTGCGCCGGTCTGATCGACGTCACCGACCCGACCGAGTTCTGGGGCCCGAAGCTGTTCCTCCTGGCCGAGCGGGTGATGGGCGTGACGATCGAACGGTCATGGTTCACCCGGCCGCTGAGAACCGCTGAGCTCCCCGACTCTGCGACATTCATGAACACGCCGGCCTGGGAGATCCCCTGAACCCCGAGCTCTACCGCGCGCACCTGGGCGATGGGCCTGCGGTTCCTACTCCGACGCTGACCAAACCTGCTCAGGTGCTCTCCCCTCCCATCGGGTGATCCCGCCCGGCGTGTCCGGTTGGTTCGTGTCCAGCCGGAAAGCCTGCGTTCGCAACGAGTTCGGCCTGTTCGGGGGCCTGGGCGCTGACGCGGGAGGAAGACGCGGATGCGCAACTCGACCAGGTCCGACTCGCCTGCCCGGACATCGCCAGGGCGTGCGACCTCGCCCGCGTCTTCCGCGAGCTGGTCCGCAACCGCCAAGGCCAACTTCTGCTCGACTGGATCCGCCAGGCCGAGCAAGACAGCCCCGGCCCGATCCGCGGTTTCGCCGGGCTTCTCCGCAGGACCTCGACGCGGTGACCGCCGGCCTGGCCCTCGTCTGGAGCTCCGCCATCGTCGAGGGTCACGTCAGCAGGGTGATTCTGTGGAATCTGTTTCGTCAAGCAGAGTCGTTGCGGCCGAAGGTGATGTTGACGTCGTGCCATGCGGGAAGGCTGGCCAAGTATTGAAGGGCGTTCTCGCAGGCGTCGGCCTGAGCGGTGTGACCGCCCCGGTCGATGCTGGTCATCGCGAGCATCAGACCCAGGATGTGGAGGTCCGGATCGCCGCCGGAGTCCCCGGTGGCGAGGGCGTCGAGAACTTCGCGCAGTGTCTGGGTGTAGTCGATCTCCCGACCGGTGACCGGGGCACGGGCTGCGACATCAGCCAGGCCGGCCAAGATCTGCTGAGGAACGACCTGCCGGCCATCCCGCAGCGGCCAAGGGGTCGTCGACGCTGCTTCAACCAGCCGCCGAGCGTGCTCGGCGAAATCAGAGTGTTGCGAGTGCTCCATTGTTTCCTCCCGGTCGTGCCATGAATCATTCTGTGAGCTCGGCGGTTTCAAGCCGTGTGCTTGTGCATCACGTCGAGGTAGTGCCGGTCACGGTGCGGCACGTGATTGTCCCGCCCGGGCAGGCTGAAGACCCCGCAGACGTCAGCGGGCTGGGTGAGGATGCTCGACTGCTCGCCGAAGGTGAGGGTGCTGTTGACCGCATGTTGGCAGCCAGCGCCGTCGAGGGCGGCGATCAGCTCCTCGCGGAGGACGGTGGCCTCGAACGACTCGGAATCAGGCAGGACGAGCGGCGGAAGTTTGGTGGTCGAACCGGGCCAGAGGTTGATCCAGATTCCGCTGACGGCCCGCTGAGTGACCACCAACTGCAGCCCGTCCCAGGAGTAGGGGTAGCCGTCGATGTCGGGCCCCTTCATGCGGTGGGCCGGGTGCGGGCGCCCCGGGCCGAGAAGGTCTTCAGCCTCAGCCAGGGACATTCCGCAGCTCAGGGGGCCGATCCGACCGGTGCGGGAGAAGTCGACGAGTACGTCCATCAAGGTCACGACAGTGACTGTGGCACTCTCCCGAGCCGGTTCGCACCTCGAAATCAGCGCGGTGCCGCGCTTGCGCTGCCTTGCCGGACGGCGACGAGTGGCAGGAGGCGCGCAGTGGCCGGGACGTCGAGTTCGCGTGGTGTCGGGCCTGCGGGTCCACCAGCGGCGTCACCCGCCTGGTGGACCGACTCGAACGCGGAGGCCTGGCCACCCGGGAGACCGCACCCGGCGACCGTCGCAGCACGTACGCGGTGCTCACCGCAGCGGGTGCGGACAAGATCGACCAAGCGCTTCCCGCGTACTCCGATGCCGTCCGGCACTGGCTGATCGACCAGCTCACCCCGGAGCAGCTCGATGGCCTCCTTGCTGCCCTCCGCATCCTGCGCGACCGACTGCGCCCCGACTCCGCCACCATCACTCCACCAATGGCAGAGGACCGCACCGGGACGGCAGCGGGCTAGCTGTACCGGTATGCCGGGTTGGAGCGGAGGGCAGTCGTGTTCGTTGAGGTCGTGTTCGCTGGTCTGCCGATCGACCGTGATGAGGTCGAGGAGGCGTTGGAGGCGGCGTTTCCGGTCCGAGGGTGAGATCACGGGCGCCGGTGGCGGGATGGGACGTTGCCATCTCGACCTGGAAACCGGGGCGGGTCTGGACCCGGACACGGCGCTGGATCGACTCCGGGGCGTGCTGGCCGATCTCGGAGTCGAGGAACACACGACGCTTAACGTCAGCGATTGATCAGGCGGCCGCAGGTCGGCCGCCCCAGCGGATGCCCTACTCGCTGCGGATGCGGGCGCGTTCGCGGCGTTGGGCGGTCAGGACGTCAGGGTGGCGGGCGTTGGCGTTGCGCCAGCGCAGGTAGGCGTGCAGTGCGCGGGTCTGGACCGTGTGGTTCGGGTGGTTGGAGTTGGCGAGGGTGAACTGCCGCAGCGGCCCGAAGTGCGCCTCGATCGGGTTCGCCCAGGAGGCGTTGGTCGGGGTGAAGCAGAGGTGGACGTTATTGTTCTTCGCCCAGCGCAGGACCTTCTTGCCGTTGTGGGCGGAGAGGTTGTCCAGGATCACGTAGACCGGGGCGCCGTCCGGGCGAGCAGCACGGATCGACTTGAGCGCGGCCAGGGTGTTCGCGGTGCCCGTCCGGCGCCGGTTGACGCCCCACAGGGTGTCGTCACCGACCGAGTATCAGCCGTGGAAGTAGGTCACGCCGTGAGTTCGTTTGTAGGTCGCCGGCAGCCGGTCGGGCCTGCGCTTCTCTTCAGGCTGGACAGCTCCGCAACCCGTACACGCCCTCGACACCACGGCCGCCCCTGCTCATCCGCTCGCCATCGACACCCCAGTTGTGACAGTAGTCCCCGGCACTGACAGGTCAGGATGACGAAGTACACACTCCCATCCTGATAGGTCGTCACCAAGCGAAGGGCTTCCCGGCGTATGCGAGTTCCTCCAGTCCCGAGGGCCGCGATGGTCGGCTGTTGGTCTCGACCATTCGAAGGGATCCGGGGACGAGCTCAAGGCGGGTCTATGGCTCGGCGTTCCACCCCGTCGCCTGCTCCACACAACAGCTGCTGTCGAGGTCGAACACCGCGCATGACCGTTGGTTCAACGACGACGTGTAGATCAGCCGCCCCCGTCCTCCAAGCCCTGCGGCAGGTCCCAGTGGAACAGCGTCGGCAGCGGCGTGATCCCGGCGCCCCGCAGCTCGTCGACCAGGCGGTCGTAGAAGTCGAGGCCGCCGACGTTCACCGCGCCGGATCCGGTCGGCTGGATACGGGGCCAGGCGATCGAGAAGCGGTACCCGTCCAGCCCCAACTCCCGCATCAGCGCGACGTCCTCGCGGTACCGGTGGTAGTGGTCGCACGCCACCGCACCCGTCTGCCCGCCCTTCACCGCCCCGTCCCGCGCCACGAACACGTCCCACACCGACGGCCCGCACCCGTCCTCGTCCACCGCTCCCTCGATCTGGTAGGCGGCGGTGGCGACGCCCCACCGGAAGTGGGGCGGGAACGCGGAACCCTGCGGCATGGCGGCCTCCATCGGCTCAATATGAGGACCACTCATGTTAAGCCCAATGCCCCCGGAGCACACCAGCCTTCGCAACTCCCCGACCGGGACGGCGCCCCGACGGACGACCAGCCCACCGTCGAGGCCGCCACCCGGCCGGGTACCGGCCCGTGCCCGCAGGCGGGGCCTCAGGCGCCGGCCGTTCCGCCCACCAGCTGTGCGGCCGCGAGGCCGGCGGCGATCGCGGGCTGGCGGGCCGTCCCCCGGCGCAGGGCCACCTCGATGGTGCGGGCGAGCCTGCGGTCCGTCACCGGACGCACCGTCATCCGCGGCGGCAGCCGGTCCGCGGTCGCGGCCAGGTGCGAGATCAGGGCGGTGTGCCCGCCGCTCGCGGCGAGGGCGACCATGGCGGTGAAGTCGGTGCAGGTGTGCCGCACCTGCGGGGTGAAGCCGGCCGAGCGGCAGGCCTGCAGCACGGCGTCCCCGCAGTCGGTCTGCGGCGGGGCGGTGATCCAGGAGGTGTCCGCGAGCTCACGCAGGTCGAGCGGGGCGCCGACCGGGTCGGCTGCCGGGTGGTCGTCGCGCAGCACCGCGACCAGCGGGTCGGTCCGCAGGGTGCGGGTCTCGATGCCGGGGTCCGGCGGGGTGGCGAGGTTGGTGTACCGGTAGACCAGGGCGAGGTCGACCCGGCGCTGCAGCAGCAGCCGCGCGGCGGCCTCGGGCTCCGCCTCGGTGATGTGCAGCCGCAGGCCGGGGTGGGCGTGCTCCAGGGCCTCGCCGAGCGGGACCGCCAGCGCGGCCAGCGCGCTCGGGAAGCAGGCCAGGCGCAGCGCGCCGACCGGCTCCCCGGCGCCGGACTGCAGGCGGTTCTGGGCGTCCTCGAGCGCGGCGAGCACCTGCTCGGTGTCCGCGGCCAGCCGGTGCCCGGCGGCGGTGAGGTAGACGGACCGGCCGGACCGCTCCAGCAGGCGGGTGCCGGTCTCCTCCTCCAGCAGCCGCAGCTGCTGCGACACGGCGGAAGGCGTGACCCGGTGCAACTCGGCCACGGCGGTCACCGTGCCGTGGGCGTCCAGGTCGCGGAGGAGGACGAGCCGTCGAACATCGAGCATTAGTTCAGCTTAACGACATGCTGTAGGAGATGTAGCTGGACGCAGCCCGGCCCCTGGAGCGACCCTGACTGCGCCAACCCGAATCCCTGACCTGCAGGAGTGCTCCCGTGCGCGCCACCGTGATCCACGGCCCCCACGACATCCGGATCGAGGAGGTCCCCGACCCGGTCGTCCGCCGGCCCACCGACGCGGTGGTGCGGGTGGTCAACGCCTGCATCTGCGGCAGCGACCTGTGGGCCTACCGCGGGGTGGCCAGTCGCGAGCCCGGGCAGCGGATCGGGCACGAGTTCCTCGGCTTCGTCGAG
>NZ_JBHYKG010000458.1:0-5095 GCF_042741245.1 Kitasatospora sp. NPDC058965 | reverse complement strand
GCCGGTGCCCCTCCCCGCTGCGGACCGTCCGTCAGACCGGCTGCGCCACCCGCTCCTGCGGGACCGCCGGCTCGGCGGCCGCGGCCCCCGCCGGCAGGTGCCGCAGCAGCACCGTCGCCAGCACCGCGCCCACGGCCATCACCACCGCCGCCGCGATCGCCGCCGCCTGCATCCCGCCGCTGAACGCGTCCCGGGCGGCCGCCAGCACCTCGTGCGCCGTGCCCGCCGGGAGCTGGGCCAGCGAGACCTCGGTGCCGCCCAGCGAGTCGCGGATCCGGGCCGCCGCGCCGGCCGGCAGGCCCGCCGGCAGGTGGTGCCCGATGTCCGCACGGTAGACCGCGGTGCCGATGCTGCCCAGGATCGCCATGCCCAGCGCGCCGCCGAGCTCGGTGCCCGACTCCAGCAGGGCGGAGGCGGTGCTCGCCCGCTCGGCCGGGGCCGCGGCCATCACGACCTCGCTCACCTGGGTCATCAGGGCGATCGCCCCCGAGGCGTAGACCGCCGCCGCGACCAGCACCAGCCACAGCGGCGAGTGCGCCCCGACCGTGGCCAGCACCGCGAAGCCCACCGTCATCAGCCCGAAGCCGCCGGCGATCACCCGCGCCTTGCCCAGCCGGCCACTCAGCGCCGCCGCGGCCGGGGCCGTCCCGCCGACCACGATGCTCGGCAGCACGCTCCACAGCGCGGCCGTCAGGGTGCTCATGCCGAGCACCAGCTGCAGGTACTGGGTGACGAAGATGGCCATGCCGACCACCCCGAACATGCCCAGCACGTTCATCACGATCGAGCTGGAGAAGCCGCGGCTGCGGACCAGGGCCAGGTCGATCAGGGCGTGCGGGTGGGTCCGCTGGCGCCGCACGAAGACCGCGCCGAACAGCAGGCCGACCAGGATCGCGGCCGTCGGCAGGGTCTGGAAGCCGGTGCGGGCCAGCTCCTTGATGCCGTAGACCAGCGGCAGCACGGCGGCCAGCGAGAGCACCGAGCTCAGCACGTCGAACCGCCCACCGCGCAGTCGCGGGGTCTCCGGCAGCAGCACCGGGCCGAGCACCAGCAGCAGCACCATCGCCGGCAGGTTGACCAGGAAGACCGAGCCCCACCAGAAGTGCTCCAGCAGGATCCCGCTGAGCACCGGCCCGACCGCGATCCCGGCGCTGGTCACCGCGGTCCAGATCGCGATCGCCCTGCCGCGCTGCTTCGGGTCCGGGAACAGGTTGCGGATCATGCCCAGGGTGCTGGGCATCAGGGTGGCGCCGGCGATGCCGAGCACCGCGCGGGCCGCGATCAGCGTGCCGGCGCTGCCGGCGTAGGCGGCCAGGGTGGAGGCGGCGCCGAAGGCCAGCGCCCCGCCGAGCAGCAGTCGGCGGCGGCCGATCCGGTCGCCCAGCGCACCCATGGTGAGCAGCAGGCCGGCCAGCACGAAACCGTAGATGTCGAAGATCCACAGCTGCTGGGTGCTGCTCGGGTGCAGGTCCTTGCTGATGAACGGGACGGCGAAGTAGAGCACCGACACGTCCATCGAGACCAGCAGCAGCGGCAGCATCAGCACGGTCAGCGCCAGCCAGGCGCGCCGCCCGGCCGCGGACGGCGCCTGCTGCGGCAGGAGTTGGGTGTTCCCGGTGGTGTTCATGATGGTCCCCCAGACCTGGTGCGGGGCATGCGCAGGGTGGTCGAGCGTACGCCGTACGCTCGTTGCTGTGTACAGAGTACGCATAGTGCACTGCCCGGCGCAACGGGGAAATGTCGTCCACAGGGATGACCGATACACCGACGCACTAGTACACTTTTGTCATGACGACCGAGCTCTCCCCCACCACCCCGCCCTACCTGCGGATCGCCGCCGAGCTCAGGGCCCGGATCACCAGCGGGGCGCTGCGCCCCGGCGACCGGGTGCCGTCCACCCGGCAGATCACCCAGGAGTGGGGGGTGGCGATGGCGACCGCCACCAAGGCGCTCACCACGCTGCGCCAGGAGGGGCTGGTGCGCTCGCAGCCGGGCGCGGGCACCGTGGTGGCGCCGGGCGCCGACCGGCCGGCCCCCGGCCCGAAGCCGGCCGCCGGGCGCACCGCGACGCCGCCCCCGGCCGGTCCGAGGCCGGCCGCCGAGCCCGCCGCCCGGCGCCGCGAGCACCGGGAGAGCGAGCAGGGCCTGTCCCGGGACCGGATCGTGCAGGCCGCGGTGACCGTCGCGGACGCGGAGGGCCTGGGCCCGGTCTCGATGCGCCGGGTGGCCACCGAGCTGGGCGTGGCCCCGATGGCGCTCTACCGGCACGTGGCGAGCAAGGAGGAGCTGGTCGACCTGATGGCCGACCGGATGCTCGCCGGCGTGCCGCTGCCGCCCGCCGAACTGGTCGGCTGGCGGACCCGGTTGGCCGCCATCGCCCGGGTCCAGTGGGGGCTCTACCGGCGCCACCCGTGGCTCGCCCAGACCATCTCGCTGACCCGGCCGGCCCCGCTGCCCGGCGCGCTGCGGCACGGCGAGTACGTGGTGGCCACGCTGGAGGGCGCGGACCTCAAGCCGAGCACCCGGCTCTACATCCACATCATGGTGTTCGCCATGGTCCGCGGCATCGCGGTCAACCTCGACATGGAGGCCAACGACCGGCGCCGCACCGAGATGACCGAGGCGGAGTGGCTGGCCACCCAGGAGGGCGCGCTGACCACGATCCTGGCCGGTGGCGCGTTCCCGGCCTTCGGCCGGCTGATGGTGGACATGGCCGGCGAGGACTTCGACTTCGACCTCGACCTGCTCTTCGAGTTCGTGCTGGCCCGGATGCTGGACGGGTTGGCGCCGCTGCTGGAGCGGAAGGCCTGACCGGTCCGGCGCGCGCCCGGGCCCGGTCCGCAAGCCCCCCTTTAGCCCGGCCCGGCACCGTGGTGGGGCGCGGCGCCCGCCGTGCCCCGCGTCGCGAAGGGATCGGCCGCGCCCATGAGTTCCGCCGCCACCGCGAGCACGCCGACCGGACCGGCCGCGCCGCCGCCCGGGGCCGACCAGCTGCTGGCCCTGCACCGGGCCGGCCGGCTGGCCGCCGAGTACCCCCGGCTGGCCGCGCTGCTCGCCGACCTCTCCGAGCCCGAACTCGCGCGCGCCGGACTGCTGCTGGCCCGCCTCGACCCGGCGCAGGTGCTGGCCGCGCACCCCGCCGTCCCGACCGTCTCGGTCGCGCTCACCGGCCACGGCACGCTGGCCGCCCTGCCGCCCGCGCTGGCCGCCGAGTTCGCCCGCCACGGCCTGCTGCTGCGCCACCGGGTCAGCGAGTTCGACTCCTACGTCTTCGACCTGGCCGACCCGGACAGCGAGTTGTACGCGTACGGGGCCGATCTGACGCTCTGCCTGCTCGACCCCGAGGTGGTCTTCGACGAGGCCCCGCTGCCCTGGCGCCCGGCCGACCTGGAGCCGGTCCTGGCGGCCAAGCTGGACCTCGTCGCCGCACTGGCGGCCGGTTTCGAGCGGTCCGGCCGCGGCACCCTGGTCCTCAACACCCTGCCGCTGCCCGCCGCCTACGCCCGCCAGCTGGTCGACCACCGGTCCCGCGCCGAGCTGGGCGCGCTCTGGCGGCGCGCCAACGCCCAGCTGCTCGACCTGGCCGCCGCCCACCCCCGGCTGGTGGTGCTCGACCTGGACCCGCTGCTCGCCGAGGGCCTGCCCGCCCGCGACCCCCGGCTGGCCCGGTACACCAAGGCCCACCTGTCCAACCAGCTGCTCGCCCGCTACGCCCGCGAGATCGGCCACCTGGCCCGGCACCTGACCGGGCGCACCCGCAAGTGCCTGGTGCTGGACCTGGACGAGACCCTGTGGGGCGGTGTGCTGGGCGAGGACGGCATCGAGGGGATCGAGGTCGCCGACAGCTACCGGGGCGAGGCCTTCGCGGCCTTCCAGCGCACCGTCAAGCAGCTCGCCGCGCAGGGCGTGATGACGGCCGTGGTGAGCAAGAACGAGACCGAGCGGGTCCGCGCCGCCTTCCGCGACCACCCGCGGATGACCCTGCGCGAGCCGGACCTGCTGCGGATCGCCGCCAACTGGCGGCCCAAGGACCAGAACCTGGCCGAGCTCGCGGCCGACCTCAACATCGGACCGGACAGCCTGGTCTTCGTCGACGACAACCCGTACGAGCTCGGCCTGGTCCGGCACGCGCTGCCGGCGGTGGCCACCGTGGCGGTCGACGGGGAACCCGCCCTGCACAGCGACCGGCTGCTGCGCGACGGCTGGTTCGACGTGATCGAGCTGACCGGCGAGGACCGTGCCCGGGTGGCCCGGTACCGCGAGGACCTGGACCGGCGCGACTTCCTGCACGCGTTCGGCTCGCTGGCGGACTACCTGCGCGAGCTCGCCGTCCGGGTCGAGTTCACCGCGCTGACCGTCGAGCAGCTCCCCCGGGCCGCCCAGCTGACCCTGCGCACCAACCAGTTCCACCTGGCCACCGAGCGGCTGCAGCCGGCCGAGCTGGCCGACCGGTGCGCGCAGCCGGACGCCCTGGTGCTCGGGGTGCGCACCGCCGACCGGTTCGGGTCGAACGGGCTGGTCGGCCTGGTACTGGCCCGGCACCGGGACGATCGGTTGGAGATCGAGAACTTCCTGCTCAGCTGCCGGGTGTTCAGCCGCGGCATCGAGGGCGCCTGCCTGGCGGCGCTGCTCGCGCACGCGCGCGCCCTCGGGCACACCGCGGTGCTCGGGCACTACCGGCCCGGCGACCGGAACGGCATCGTGCGCGACTTCTACCCGCGCTACGGATTCACCGCCGACGGCGAGCGGGACGGCCTGCTGGTCTTCCGCCACGACCTGGCCGAACTCCCGCCCGTCCCGGCCCATCTGCAGCTCAGCACCGACCTCGTGGGGGTACCGCGTTGAACACCGTCGACGACTTCCTCGCCCTGCTCCGCGACGAGTTGGGCATGCCGGTCGGGGCCGCCGACCTGCCCCGCGGCCTGGACGAGGTCCCGGGCTGGGACTCCGTCCACCTGATCTGGCTGCTCAGCGCCCTGGAGCAGCGCACCGGCCGACCGGTCTCGCTGGCCCGGATCCTGGAGGCCCCCACCCTGGCCGAGATCTACCAGGTGGCCGTGGCCGGCTGACGGGCCGGTAGCGCGCGGTCCGGACC
>NZ_JBHYKG010000457.1:0-5122 GCF_042741245.1 Kitasatospora sp. NPDC058965 | reverse complement strand
CCGCGACGACGATCTTTGCGGAGGTGGTGGCGCGGGTGGCCGCGGGGCTAGAGCTTGCGAAGTCCACTGAGGACCCTTTCGAGCAGCGTGACGTCGGGCTGGTTGCCGGATTCGCCCCCGGCGGCGGGCTGGTGGATGGCGACCAGGCCGGCTTCGGCCAGATCGGCGACCAGGATCCGGGCCACCCCCAGTGGCAGCGAGAGCAGCGCGGAGACCTCGGCCACCGACTTCACCTCGCCGGCGCACAGGCTGCAGATCCGCTGGTGCTCCGGCAGCAGGGTGGCCAACCGGTCCTGTTCCACGGTGGACGAGACCAGCGCCTCCAGGGCCAGCTCGTACCGCGGCCGGGTGCGCCCGCCGGTCATGGCGAACGGTCGGATCAGCGGGCCGCTCTCCTCCTCGTCCTCGCCGTCGTGGTAGGCGGGGTCGGCGGCGGGCGGCGCGTAGGCCGGCTGCTGCTGCGGGTACTCGCCGTGCTGCGGGTACGGCTGGGCCGGCGCGGCCACCGGGCCGCCGTACTGCGGCTGGCCGTAGTGGGGACCGTGGCCGGCGCCGGGCGTCCCGAACGCGTCGTGGCCGGTGCCGGGGTACGGAACGCCGTACTGGCCCTGGCGATCGTCGGGCGGTGTCACGGTTCCTCTCCTCACAGGGTGCTGCGGTGCGTTGCAAGGTGCGGTGACGGTCCGGACCGGCCGGACCGGTGGTGCGAGGGGCCGTACAACGCCCGAATCCGAGCCCACCGCGGCGGGCTCGGACTGGGCGGCTGGATACTACAAGTACTACGGAACTGACAGCATGCCAGCACCGGGGTCCCGGTGACGGTGCATCAGTCGAACGGACCGTCAGTGCAGCAGGCTGCCCTGGAGCTCCGCGCGGAGGGCGGGGGTGAGGACGGCGCCGGCCCGGTCGACCAGGAGGGCCATCTCGTAGCCGACCAGGCCGATGTCGGAGTCGGGCGAGGCGAGGACGGCCAGGGACGAGCCGTCGCTGACGGCCATCAGGAAGAGGAAGCCGCGTTCCATCTCCACGACGGTCTGGTTGACGTCGCCGCCCTCGAAGATCCGGCTGGCGCCGGAGGTGAGGGAGGTGAGGCCGGAGGCGACGGCGGCGAGCTGGTCGGCGCGGTCGCGGGGGAAGCCCTCGGACATGGCGAGCAGGAGACCGTCGGCGGAGACCACCACCGTGTGCGACACCCCGGGGGTGTTGTCCACGAAATTGGTGATCAGCCAGTTCAGGTTCTGTGCGGCCTGGCTCATCTGAGTCAACTCAACGCTCCTGGTGGTTCGAGCCGCCGAAGAGATCGGTGCTGTCGTTCTGCTGTGGGTCGATCCGGAAGCTACCCGTATTGCCGGAGTCCCCACCGGCGTTACGGCCCTGCTCCACACCGCGGCGGAGGTTGGTCAGCCGGCCGCGGACCTCCTCGGGATTGCGGGAGACCTGGGGGCCCTCCGAGGCCACCGGCTTGGCGTTGCCGGGGACCAGGTTCTGCTTGGGCACCCGGCGCGGCAGGCCCGCCCCGGTCACGCCGCCGGCGGCCGGCTCCCGCACCTGCTCGGCGCGCTGCCAGGACTCGTCGTTGCCGTTGCGCCAGGCGTTGCCGGCCGGACCGGTCGGACCGGTCGGACCGGAGGTGCCGAGCTGCGACACCTGGTGGCCGCGCGCGGCCGGGTCGTTGCCGGTGGTGTCCTTCGCGCCGGTGAACCAGTTGGGCTGCTCACCGCTGTCCAGACCGCCGATCGCCCGGGCACCGAGGCCGGCGCCGCCGGCCAGCTGCTGGCCGGGGCGGCGCAGCGGCAGGCCGGAGCCCAGCGTGTCGTGCTGCGACCCGGGGGCCGGCAGCGCGGGCGGCTGCTGCTCGGGGTACGGGTGGCCGGCGGCGGGCTCGGCGTACGGCTGCTGCTGGTAGTCGGAGTAGCCGGGCTCGGCGTACGGCTGCTGCTCGTAGTAGCCGCCCTGGTACTGCTGCTGCTGGTACGGCTCCTGGTAGCCGGGCTCGCCGTAGTAGCCGTCCCGGTAGGGCTCGTTCTCGACGAACTCCGCCTCGACGTACTCGGTGGGCTCGGCCTGGCCGGGCTGCTGGGCCTGGTAGGCCTGCTCGTACTGCGGCTGCTCCCAGTCGGCGCGGTAGCCGTCCTGCTGGTAGCCCTCGGGCTCGTAGGACGGGTCGTAGCCGGCCTCGTAGTCCTGCTGCTCGTACTGCGGCTGCTGCGGCGCCTCGGGGTGCTGCGGCTGCGCGGGCACGGCCGGCTCGAACGCCTCGCCCTGCTCGTCGGAGCCGGGCTCCAGTGCGGCGCGGCGGCGCTGGTCGAGCCGCAGCGAGCGCTGCATGGAGTCCAGCGCGGGGCTGAAGCCGCCGGCGGCGGCGCCGGCGCCCAGCGCCAGGTTGTCGTCGAAGCCGAGCTCGGCGGCGCTGCGGGCGCCGTAGTTCTCCTGCTCCCAGGAGGCCTGCGGGGACTGCTCGCCGAAGATCCGGGAGACCGTGAACTCCTCCTCCGGCTCCGGCGCGTGCCGCAGCTGGGTGAGGGCGGCCGGGAGCATGACCAGCGAGGTGGTGCCGGCCGACTCGCCGGAGGGGCGCAGCTGGACCCGGATGTCGTGGCGGTCGGACAGCCGGCCGACCACGAACAGGCCCATGCGGCGGGAGATCGAGGCGTCGACGGTGGGCGGCTCGGCCAGCTTCTCGTTGATCTCGGCGAAGTCCTCGGCGGTCAGGCCGATGCCCTTGTCGTGGATCTCGACCAGCACGCGGCCGTCCGGCAGCCGGGTCGCGGTCACGTTGACCCGGGTCTGCGGGCTGGAGAACGAGGTGGCGTTCTCCAGCAGCTCGGCCAGCAGGTGGACGAGGTCGGTCACCGCGGCGCCGATCACCTCGGCCTCCGGGATGCCGGAGAGCTCGATGCGCTCGTACTGCTCCACCTCGGAGGCGGCGGCGCGCAGCACGTCGACCAGCGGGACCGGGGTGTTCCACCGGCGGCCCGGCTCCTCACCGGCCAGAACCAGCAGGTTCTCACCGTTGCGGCGCATGCGGGTGGCCAGGTGGTCCAGCTTGAAGAGGTTCTCCAGCTGGTCCGGGTCGGCCTCGTTGTTCTCCAGGTCGGTGATCAGCGCCAGCTGGCGCTGGATCAGGCCCTGGCTGCGGCGCGACAGGTTGGAGAAGATCGCGTTCAGGTTGCCGCGGAGCAGGGCCTGCTCGGCGGCGAGCGAGACCGCCTGCCGGTGGACCTGGTCGAAGGCGCGGGCGACCTCGCCGATCTCGTCCTTGCCCCACAGCGGAATCGGCTCGACGTTGGTGTCCACCCGGTCCGGGTCGGTCTTGGAGAGCTTCTCGACCAGGTCCGGCAGGCGGTGGTTGGCGATGTCCAGCGCGCCGGTGTTCAGGGTGCGCATGCCGAGGACCATCGAGCGGGCGATGAACCAGGTGAGCAGACCGGCCAGGGCCAGCGCCGCGAGCACGATCACCGAGTTGAGGATGGCGTCGGTCTGGGCGTTGTCCTTGGTGGCGACGGCGTCGCTCACGACGCTGTCCAGCAGCTTCACCTCGGTGCCGCGCAGCGGCTTGAGGTGGCTGTCGGTGGCCTGCAGCCAGTTGGGCGCGTTCAGACCGGAGTCCTGGGCGCTCTCCAGCGCGGCGTCGGCGACCTGCTTGCCGTTCAGCTCGCCGACCTGGGCGGCCTCGGAGTAGGCCAGCGCGATGTTCATCAGACCGGCGACGGTCGGGACGGTCTGGCCGTCCGGCATCCGCTGCGGGACGTGGGTGTCGGCCTGCGCCTGCAGCACCTGCTGGTCGGCGTAGGTCTTGCCGTCCTCGGGGCTGGAGCCGTTCTGGAACTCGGTCAGCGAGACCTGCTCCAGCTTCGCCGAGACGAGCAGGTCCTGGATCAGGTCGCTGTTCTCGTGCCGGGTGTTCTTGTTGGTCGAGATGCCGACCAGCAGCTGCAGCATCAGGTCGCGCTGGGTCGAGGCGGAGGCCTTGGCCAGCGAGATGGCGTAGATGGCGCGGCCGCGGGCCACACCGGCGGAGCTGCCGTTGCCGACCGAGTTGTCGAAGGCCATCAGCGGGGAGATCAGCGCCGAGTACGCGGCCTGGGTCGCGCTGGCGTAGAGCTCGGGCTTGTAGGCGTTGTCCCGCAGGTGCTGCAGGCTGCCGAGCGCCGACTGGGCGGCCAGGTTGCGGCGGGAGATCTCGCTGTCGTTGTCCGGGGCGACCTTGTTGTACGAGGACTGGTAGTCCTTGAGCGCCTTGTCGGTCAGACCGCGGTACTTCGCGACGTCGCCCTTGAGGTCCTGGCCGGTGACCAGCGGGATCAGGGTCATGTCGCGCTCGTTCTCGAGCGCGTCGGCCAGGGTGGTGGCCGAGCGGGCCAGCTCGGCGGCGCGCTCGGCGTGACTGGCCTTGACGTAGCTGTCGAAGGAGGTGTTGACGCGCAGGCCGCCGAAGACCAGGCCGATGACGACCGGGATCAGCAGGATCGCGACCAGTCGGGTCGGCACCCGCCAGTTCCGGAAGGCCAGGAACTCGTATCGGCCGCTGCCCGTTGACCGGGCATCGCCGCCCGGTCCGGTCATGGTGTCCCGGCCGCGGCCGGCGTCACCGCCGCCCGGGGGCGTGCTGCCCGGGCCTGGGCGCTCGGCATTCGCCGCGAAGGGCGAGAAGGCACCGGTGGCCTGGACGCTTCGGTCGGTCTCGCGGGGCTCGGGGCGCCGCTGCTGGGTGACTGGCTGCTTACGCCTCACTCGACAACAACCTCTCGGCCGGCTGGCGGCCATGGATCAATCCGGCGGCTTCCCCCTGGCCGCAGCCCGCTGTGGGGATGGAACTGCCTAAGTACTTCGGGGTAGGTGGCATTTCAGCACGTGCGGATGACCGGGACAAACAGCTCCGGTGTTCCCACCCACGACGCGCAAATCGGACATTCACCGCCAGGAGTCACGAATCCCCTGGTCTCGGTGAGCCGAGTGAACCCGAACCACCACGCTCTGTCAGGAAAACGTCCGAAATGCCTACCGAACCGTTATCCGACACACAGCGGGGACCTCGTGGGAGGTCCCCGCCGGTGGTGGTCAGCGCAGGCGGGCGAGCAGGGCGTGCTCGACGAGGGTGATGAGGGCGCTCTTGGCGCTG
>NZ_JBHYKG010000456.1:0-5138 GCF_042741245.1 Kitasatospora sp. NPDC058965 | reverse complement strand
CCAGCGGGTCCTGCTCCTTTCGAGCGGCACTCCGGGCGGCGTCGAGTGCCGAGAGTCCAAGGTCACACCCCTGGGACCTGCTGCAATGCCGCTAGTGGGCGTTAACCTCCGATCATGACGGTCTCGCCCGAAAGGCTCCCCCTGGCCGCCGAGTTCCCGGATGCATCCCGTGAGCAGTGGCAGCTCCTTGTCGAAGGCGTCCTGCGCAAGTCAGGCGCCTTGGTTGACGGTGTGTCGGCGGAGGACTCCCTCGCCACCGCCATCGAGCAGGGGCTCCGCGCCCGCCCGCTGTACACCGCCGAGGACGGCGCGGTCGATCCCGGGTACCCGGGCTTCGCGCCGTTCACCCGCGGCGGCCGGGCCCAGGGCGCGGTGCTGAACGGGTGGGACGTGCGCCAGCGCCACGCCCACCCGGACCCGCGCTCCGCCAACGAGGCGGTGCTGGCCGACCTGGAGAACGGCGTCAGCTCGCTCTGGCTGGAGCTCGGCGCGCAGGGCCTGCCGGTGGCCGCCCTGCCGACCGTGCTGGAGGGGGTCTTCCTCGACCTGGCCCCCGTCGTCCTGGACGCCGGTGCCGAGACCGGTGCCGCGGCCGAGCAGTTGCTGCAGCAGTACGCGGAGCGCGGCGTGCCCGCCGAGGCCGCCCGGGGCAACCTCGGGGCGGACCCGCTGGGCCTGCTGGCCCGGACCGGACAGGACGGCGACACCGACCGGCAGCTGGCCGAGGCGGCCGCGCTGGCGGAGCGCTGCGGGCGCGCGTACCCGGGGATCCGGGCGCTGGTGGTCGACGCGCTGCCGTACCACGAGGCCGGTGCCTCGGCGGCGCAGGAGCTCGGCTGCTCGCTCGCCACCGGCGTGGCCTACCTGCGGGCGCTGACGGCCGCCGGCCTGTCGGTCGACGCGGCCTGCGCGCAGCTGGAGTTCCGCCTCGCGGCCACCGCCGACCAGTTCCTCACCATCGCCAAGTTCCGCGCCGCCCGCCGGCTCTGGGCCCGGGTCGCCGAGGTCTGCGGGGCCGCCGCCGAGGGTGCGGCGCAGCGCCAGCACGCCGTCACCTCCGCCGTGATGATGACCGGGCGCGACCCGTGGGTGAACATGCTCCGCACCACGGTCGCCGGCCTGGCGGCCGGGGTCGGCGGGGCCGACGCCGTGACGGTGCTGCCGTTCGACGCCGCGCTGGGCCTGCCGGACGCGTTCGCCCGCCGGATCGCCCGCAACACCCAGTCGATCCTGCTGGAGGAGTCGCACCTGGCCCGGGTGATCGACCCGGCGGGCGGTTCCTGGTACGTGGAGCAGCTGACCGACGAGCTGGCCCGGGCGGCCTGGGACTGGTTCCAGGAGATCGAGCGGGCCGGCGGCCAGCGCGCCGCCCTGGCCGGCGGCCTGGTGCCCGAGCGGATCGCCGCCACCTGGGCCGAGCGCTCCGCGGACCTCGCCCACCGGCGGGAGCCGATCACCGGCGTCAGCGAGTTCCCGAACCTGGCCGAGGCGGCGGTGGTCCGCGCCCCGGCACCGGCCCCGCTCGGCGGCGGCCTGCCGCGGGTGCGCCGCGACGACGCGTTCGAGGCGCTGCGCACCCGCTCGGACGCGCAGCTGGCCGCGACCGGCGCGCGGCCGCAGGTCTTCCTCGCCGCGCTCGGACCGGCGGCCGTCCACACCGGCCGGTCCTCGTTCGCCGCCAACCTGTTCCAGGCCGGCGGCATCGACACCGTGCTGGCCGCCTCCGCCGAGGTGGCCGAGCTGGCCGAGCGGTTCGCCGCGAGCGGCACGGCGGTGGTCTGCCTGTGCTCCAGCGACAAGCTGTACACCGAGCACGCGGCGGAGCTCGCCGCCGCACTGAAGCGCGCCGGCGCCGCGCGGGTCCTGCTGGCCGGTCGGCCGGGGGACCAGCGCGAGGCGTACCAGGCGGCCGGGGTGGACGAGTTCGTCTTCGTGGGCAGCGACGCCGTCGCCGTCCTCACCTCGGTCCTCGACGAGATCGGAGCGGTCGCATGATCCCGGACTTCACCCAGATCGGGCTCGACGCCGCCGACGGCGCGCGGGCCGCCCACGAGCCGGCCACCGAGGAGCAGTGGCGCTCGGCCTGGGAGCGGGCCACCGGCAAGGACGCCGAGGAGCTGCTCTGGCAGACGCCGGAGGGCATCGGCGTCAAGCCGCTGTACACGCCGGCCGACTTGGCCGACGTCGACTTCCTCGGGACCTACCCGGGCATCGCGCCGTACCTGCGCGGGCCGTACCCGACGATGTACGTGAACCAGCCGTGGACGGTCCGCCAGTACGCCGGGTTCTCCACCGCGGAGGAGTCCAACGCCTTCTACCGCCGCAACCTGGCGGCCGGTCAGAAGGGCCTGTCGGTCGCGTTCGACCTGCCGACCCACCGCGGCTACGACAGCGACCACCCGCGGGTGACCGGCGACGTCGGCATGGCCGGCGTGGCGATCGACTCCATCTACGACATGCGCCAGCTCTTCGACGGCATCCCGCTGGACCGGATGTCGGTGTCGATGACCATGAACGGCGCCGTGCTGCCGGTGCTGGCGCTCTACATCGTGGCGGCCGAGGAGCAGGGGGTGCCGCCGGAGAAGCTGGCGGGGACCATCCAGAACGACATCCTCAAGGAGTTCATGGTCCGCAACACCTACATCTACCCGCCGCAGCCCTCGATGCGGATCATCTCCGACATCTTCGCGTACACCTCGCAGAAGATGCCGCGCTACAACTCCATCTCCATCTCCGGCTACCACATCCAGGAGGCCGGAGCCACGGCCGACCTGGAGCTGGCCTACACGCTGGCCGACGGCGTGGAGTACCTGCGGGCCGGGCTCGGCGCCGGCATGGACGTGGACGCGTTCGCGCCCCGGCTGTCGTTCTTCTGGGCGATCGGCATGAACTTCTTCATGGAGGTCGCCAAGCTGCGCGCGGCCCGGCTGCTCTGGGCCAAGCTGGTCAAGCAGTTCGACCCGAAGAACGCCAAGTCGCTCTCGCTGCGCACCCACTCGCAGACCTCCGGGTGGTCGCTGACCGCCCAGGACGTGTTCAACAACGTCACCCGCACCTGCGTGGAGGCGATGGCCGCGACCCAGGGCCACACCCAGTCGCTGCACACCAACGCGCTGGACGAGGCGCTCGCGCTCCCCACCGACTTCTCGGCCCGGATCGCGCGCAACACCCAGCTGATGCTGCAGCAGGAGTCGGGCACCTGCCGGGTGATCGACCCCTGGGGCGGCAGCGCCTACGTGGAGAAGCTCACCCACGACCTGGCCGCGCGCGCCTGGCAGCACATCCAGGAGGTCGAGGCGGCCGGCGGCATGGCCAAGGCGATCGACGCGGGCATCCCCAAGCTGCGGGTCGAGGAGGCGGCGGCCCGCACCCAGGCCCGGATCGACTCCGGCCGGCAGCCGGTGATCGGGGTCAACAAGTACCAGGTCGCCAGCGACGAGCAGATCGAGGTGCTCAAGGTCGACAACTCGGCCGTGCGGGCCCAGCAGATCGAGAAGCTGCGCCGGCTGCGCGCCGAGCGCGACGAGGCGGCCTGCCAGGCCGCGCTGCGCGCCCTGACCGCCTCGGCCGAGCGCGGCCCGAGCAACGACGGCAGCCTGGACGGCAACCTGCTGGCGCTGGCGGTCGACGCGGCCCGCGCCAAGGCGACGGTCGGCGAGATCTCGGACGCGCTGGAGAAGGTCTACGGACGCCACTCCGGCCAGATCCGTACCATCTCCGGGGTGTACCGAGACGAAGCAGGCTCCAGCACCGCCGTGCAGCGCACCCGCGACCTGGTGGAGGCGTTCGAGCGCGAGGAGGGGCGCCGCCCGCGCATCCTGGTCGCCAAGATGGGCCAGGACGGCCACGACCGCGGTCAGAAGGTGATCGCCACCGCCTTCGCCGACCTGGGCTTCGTGGTCGACGTCGGCCCGCTCTTCCAGACCCCGGCCGAGGTCGCCCGCCAGGCGGTGGAGGCCGACGTGCACATCGTCGGCGTCTCCTCGCTGGCCGCGGGCCACCTCACCCTGGTGCCGGCGCTGAAGGCCGAACTCGCCGCGGCGGGCCGGGAGGACATCACCATCGTGGTCGGCGGCGTGATCCCGCCGCAGGACTTCGACGCCCTCTACGAGGCCGGTGCCACGGCGGTCTTCCCGCCCGGCACGGTGATCCCGGAGGCCGCCCACGACCTGCTGACGACGCTGGCCGGCTCGCTCGGCATCGAGCTGTGAGCCGCTGAGCCGATGGCCCGCACGATCGATCTGGACAGTTACGTCCAAGGCGTCCTGGACGGCTCGCGCGCCTTCATCGCGCGGGCCATCACGCTCGTCGAGTCGAGCCGCCCGGACCACCGCGAGCTCGCCCAGCGCCTGCTGGTGGAGCTGTTGCCGCACTCCGGTGCGGCGGTCCGGGTGGGCATCACGGGGGTGCCCGGCGTCGGCAAGTCGACCTTCATCGAAGGCCTGGGCACCATGCTCACCGGGCAGGGGCACCGGGTCGCGGTGCTCGCCGTCGACCCGTCCTCCAGCCGGACCGGCGGCAGCATCCTGGGCGACAAGACCCGGATGGAGAAGCTCGCCGTGGACCCGGCCGCGTTCGTCCGGCCGTCGCCCACCTCCGGCACGCTCGGCGGGGTGGCCCGGGCCACCCGGGAGAGCATGATCGTGATGGAGGCGGCGGGCTACGACGTCGTGCTGGTGGAGACCGTCGGGGTCGGCCAGTCGGAGACCACCGTGGCCAACATGGTGGACACCTTCCTGCTGCTCACCCTGGCCCGGACCGGCGACCAGCTCCAGGGCATCAAGAAGGGCGTGCTGGAGCTGGCCGACCTGGTCGCCGTCAACAAGGCGGACGGTCCGCACGAGCTCGACGCCCGGGCCGCCGCCCGCGAGCTGGCCGGTGCCCTGCGGCTGCTCCAGCCCCCGGACGCCGCCTGGACCCCGCCGGTCCTCACCTGCAGCGGCCGCGAGGGCAAGGACCTGGACGTGCTGTGGGACCGCCTCTGCCAGCACCGCCGGGTGCTGGAGGCGACCGGCGCGCTGGCCGCCAAGCGCCGGGACCAGCAGGTCGACTGGACCTGGGCGATGGTCCAGGACCAGCTCCTCGGCGCGCTGCGCGCGCACCCGACGGTCCGTCGGATCGGCCCCGGACTGGAACAG
>NZ_JBHYKG010000455.1:0-5153 GCF_042741245.1 Kitasatospora sp. NPDC058965 | reverse complement strand
CTTACCGGTCCCCGGGGGCCCGCACGCCCGGGCCGGGGCGGCGGGCACACGGCCCCGGCCCGGACGTCCGCCGCGCGCCCGGTGCGATGTCACGCCTGCCGCCGCCACGCTGTCCCACAGGTGCAGGACGCCCCGTCCCGGGGTGTCCCACCCCCGAAAGGACAGCCATGACCTCCACCATCCTGGTGACCGGCGGCACCGGAACCCTCGGCCGGCCCGTCACCGAGCGGCTGCGCGCGGCGGGCCACGAGGTGCGGGTGCTCAGCCGGCACGCGCAGCAGTACGCCGTGGACCTGCGCCGCGGGACCGGGCCGCTGGCGGAGGCCGTGGCCGGTGCGGACGTGATCGTGCACTGCGCAAGCTCGCCGCGCGGCGGGGACGAGGCGGCGGCCCGGAACCTGATCACGGCCGCACGGGCCGCCGGGGTGGGCCACCTGGTGTACATCTCGATCGTCGGGGTGGACCGGGTCCCCTACGGCTACTACCGGTCCAAGTTCGCCGTCGAGCGGCTGGTCGAGGAGTCCGGCCTCGGCTGGACCGTGCTGCGCGCCACCCAGTTCCACGACCTGGTGCTGCAGGTCCTGCGGGCCGCCGCCAAGCTGCCGGTGCTGCTGCTCCCGGCGGGCGTCGCGGACCAGCCGATCGAGGTGGGCGAGGTGGCGGACCGGCTGGCCGAGCTGGCCGGCGGCGCACCGGCCGGCCGGGTGCCGGACATGGGCGGGCCCGCCGTGCGCACGCTGCCGGAGCTGGCCCGCGCCTACCTGCGCGCCACCGGGCGCCGGCGGCCGGTGCTGACCGTGCCGCTGGCCGGCGCGGCCTACCGCGCGTTCCGGGCGGGCGGCCACCTGGCCCCGGAGCACGCGGTGGGCCGGGGCACCTTCGAGCAGTTCCTGGCCGCACGCACGGACGGCCACCGGGGCTGAACCGCGCCCGGTGACCGTCCGTGCGAGCCGTGCGGAGCTACCGCAGGATCGCCGGCAGCTCCGCCACCGAGCCCAGCACGTGCGTCGCCCCGTCCGCGCGCAGCCGCGGGGCGTCGTGCGCGCCGGTCAGCACGCCGGCCACCACCGACGCGCCGGCCCGCGACCCGGTCAGCATGTCGTAGCCGGTGTCGCCGACCACCGCGAGCTGCTGCACCGCGTCGGTCCCGGTGCGCAGCAGCGCCGTCAGGGCCATGTCGGGGTAGGGGCGGCCACGGCCGGCGTCCGCGGGGCAGAGGGTCAGGTCGGCGATCTCCTGCCACCCCAGGGCGGCGAGGATCCGGTCCTGGGTGGCCCGGGAGAAGCCGGTGGTCAGCGCCACCTTGAGACCGGCCGCGCGCAGCTCGGCGATCGCCTCGGCGGCGCCGGGCAGCGGCGCGCAGTGCCCGGCGTCCACCAGGTCGTGGTAGGCCTGCTCGAAGGCGGCGTTGGCCCGCTGGGCCTTCTCCTCCGCGCCGAACAGGTGCCGGAAGACGGAGATCTTGGACTCGCCCATGGTCGCCCGGACGTGGTCCAGCATCGGCTGGAACTCGGGGGTGCCGGCCAGCACGCCCAGCTCGGCCGCGGCCGCGGTGAAGGCCTGCTCGACCAGGCCGCCGTCGGCGACGGTGGTGCCGGCCATGTCCAGCACGACGAGGCGGATGTCAGCGGTGCTCATATCAGTCAGTGGCCCTTAGCGGTGAGGAGTACGGCGCCGCCCAGCCTGGGCGACCCAGGTGGACGCGGGGTGTCCAGCTGGGTACGACCAAGCCAACACTGCCCAAGTTGTACAGACAACCACGCCATTGAACCTGAACAACTGGACAACCCCCGGCGCGACCCGCCTACCGCCGCACCGCCGCCCGCAGGTAGTTGCGCCGCCCGAAGTGCGGTTCGTCCACCGCGGTCAGCTCCTCCACCTGGAACCGGTACAGCGCCGCCGCCCCGCCGCCGGCCAGGAACTGGGCCCGCACCTGCGGGTCCTGGGCGAAGCTCGGGTACCGCCGCTGGTAGGCGGCCAGCGCCGCCTCGGCGTGCTGGCCCCAGGCCTCGCCGGCCCGCCCGGTCAGCTGCAGCCCGCGCAGTTGCTCGCCGAAGACCGGCGGCGGCAGGAAGACGGTGGCCGCCGCCCGGGCCTGCTCGGCCAGGTGCAGGCTGTGCCGGGTGGAGCGCTCGCTGACGAAGTAGAGCACCAGCTCCTCGTCGAAGGCGTAGAAGGCCAGGTTGGCGTGCGGCCCGTGCTCGGGCCCGGCGGTGGCCAGGGTGAGCACCATCGACTCCGCCAGCAGCCCCTCGACGCCCTTGCGGAGCTCCTCGGCGGGCCAGTCGCCCTGGATCACTTCGAGCTGGTACGGCATGGCGCGTCCCTTCGAGGGTGGTGGGGCGCGGGCCTCCCCCGGTCCCGGCCCCGTGGACGGACGGGCGTCTCATGCTGCTCCGCCGACCCTTCCCGCACAAGACCGGGGCCGGGGCGACCCGATCAGGTCACCCCGGCCCACCTGCGCCGACGCCGGCTCAGGCCTGCGCGATCGCCGGCCCGCTGCCCAGCAGCGGCGCCAGTGCGCCGGCCCGCATCCGGTCCACCAGCGGCGCGGCGCGCCCGGCCGTCCAGCCCAGCAGCAGCCCGACCAGCAGGCCGACCGCCGCACCCACCAGCACGTCGTGCGGGTAGTGCACGCCCACCCAGACCCGGGAGGCGCCCATCAGCACCGCCGCCCCGAGCGCGACCCAGCCGATCCACCGGTACGCGAACCAGAGCGCGGCGGCCGCAGCGAAGGCGATCACCGTGTGGTTGCTCGGGAAGGACCAGTCACCGGCCCCGGGACAGGCCTCCAGCGTGCTGGTGCCCAGTTGCTGGCACGGCCGCACCTCCTGGACCAGGCTCTTGAGCAACGAGTTGGCCAGGTAGGCGACCACCACGATGAGCGGCGAGGCGAGCACCCGGGCCATCACCACCGAGTCGGCCCGCCGGGCCTGCCACCAGGCGAGCAGCATCAGCACGGCGAACAGCCCGAGCCCGAGCGCCGACCAGGTCTTGATCAGCTGGTCCAGCCAGTGCGGCGCCGACTGGGCCCAGCCGTTCACCTGCTTGTAGAACCCGCCGTCGATCCCGCTGCCGTCGTAGGCGAGCAGTTCGACCGGCGCGAGGAGACCCTGGGCCATCAGGCGCCACCCCCGCCGCGGCGGGCGGCCTTGCGGGCGCGGAGCAATTCGAGAGCAATCGGCATCACGGAGACAATTACTACCAGACCAATGATGGGCAACAGATATCTGTCGATATTGGGAACGGACGATCCCAGGGCGTACCCGGCCAGCACCACTCCGACGGTCCACACGGTCCCGCCGAGCACCTGCCAGAAGGTGAAGGTCCGCTGCGGCACCCCCAGCATCCCGGCCATCGGGTTCAGCACGGTGCGCACCACCGGGATGAACCGGGCCAGCACGATCGCCTTGCCCTGGCCGTACTTGGCCAGCAGCTCCTCGGCCCGGGCGGCGCCCTCGGTGAGCGCCTTGCGCTTGTTGCGGGCCAGCAGCGCCCGGCCGCCGCTGCGGCCGAGCAGGTAGCCGACCTGGGCGCCGGCCAGCGCGCCGGCCAGCGAGGCCAGCAGCACCTGCCACAGCACCAGGTGCGGGCCCTTGTGGTCGCCGGGGACGCAGAGCAGGCCGGCGGTGAACAACAACGAGTCGCCGGGCAGGAAGAAGCCGACCAGGAGGCCGGTCTCGGCGAAGAGCACCACGGCGATGCCGAGGGCCCCGAAGGCGGCGAGCAGTGACGAGGCGTCGAGCACGTTCACCGCGAGCTGGGAGGAGAGCAAGGTTGGCGGACCTCTCATACTGGGCTCTCATACTGAAGGAGGCGGGCCTGTCGGAACGCGCCTCGACCGTCTACAGTGACGTAGACGGTCTACATGACTGTAGACGAAGACTGGAGGCCACGTCGACATGTCGGAACTGCCCGCCGCGCGCCGCCCCTCCGGCGAGCTGGAAGCCCAGGTGCTGGCCGCGCTCTGGGCCGCCGACCGGCCGCTGACCCCGCAGGACGTGCAGTCGGCGCTGGGCGGCGAACTGGCCCGCACCACGATCGCCACGATCCTGGCCCGCCTGCACGACAAGGGCACGGTCGAGCGGACCCGGGCCGGCCGCGCCTACGCCTACACGCCCACCGTGCAGGACCCGGCGGGCCTGGCCGCCCGCCGGATGCGCACCGAGCTCGACCGCGAGCAGGACCGTTCCACCGTGCTGGCCCGGTTCGTCTCCGACCTGTCCGACGAGGACGAGCGACTGCTGCGCGAGCTGCTCGGCGACGGCGACGGTCCTGGCGGGCGCCGGTGATCCTCGCCGTCTGGGCGCCGTTCCTGGTCCCCTTCCTCGCCGCCCCCGCCGCGCGCCGGCTGGCCGAGGCGCTGCCGCCGCGGGCGGCCGCCTGGGTGCTCGGCGCCACCGGCGCGGTGCTGGCCGGCGCCAGCGCCGCCTCGCTCGGGCTGCTGGTGGTGGACGGGCTGTTGCGGATCCCGGCGGTGGCCGCGCTCGGCCACCTCTCGCTGCCCTGGCTCGACCGGGCCTCCCCCACCACCGTGGTGCTCGCCACCCTGGCGGCCGTCGCGCTGGTCGTCTCGGGCAGCCTGACCCTGCGCACGGCGCACCTGCAGTACCGCGACCTGCGCCGGGCCCGCACCGCGCTCGGGCTGCCCGCCGAGCGCTCCTCGCTGCGCCACTCGCTCGCCCTGCTGCGCCGGGCCTGCGCCGCCACCGGCCTGCTGGCCGCCCGGGCCGAGGACGCCGAGCCGGTCGAGCACCCGCTGGCCGTGCTGGACGACGACCGCGCCGACGCCTACGCGCTGCCCGGCCGACCGGGCCGGATCGTGGTCACCGCCGGCATGCTGCGCGCCCTGCCCGCGCCCGAGCGGGCGGCCCTGCTGGCCCACGAGCGGGCCCACCTGACCTCCCGCCACCACCTGTTCCTGGCCGTCGCCGAGTACGCCGCGGTGCTGCACCCCGCGCTGCGCCGGCTGCGCGACCCGCTCGGCTACCACCTGGAGCGCTGGGCCGACGAGTCCGCCGCCCGCTCGGTCGGCGACCGCGCGGTGACCGCCCGCGCGGTCGGCCGGGCCGCCCGGGCCGCCCCCCAGTCTGGTAAACACAACTGACGCTGCCGCCCACGTAGGTGGTGGAGATCTCGGTGGGCGCCGGAGC
>NZ_JBHYKG010000454.1:0-5213 GCF_042741245.1 Kitasatospora sp. NPDC058965 | reverse complement strand
GCCCCGGCACCCCCGCCGCGAGCCGCTCAGAGCTCCGCGCGGAAGGCCTCGGCGACGGTGAGGAAGATGTCGTTGCCCGCGGTCTCGCCGATGGTCACCCGGACGCCCTCGCCGGGGAACGGGCGGACGACCACCCCGGCCGCCGCGGCCGCCGCGGCGAAGTCCACGGTCCGCTCGCCCAGCCGCAGCCAGACGAAGTTGGCCTGCGACTCCACCAGCGGCCAGCCCTGGGCGCGCAGCGCCTCGGCGACCCGGGTCCGCTCCTCCACCAGGGCCTGCACCCGGACCAGCAGCGCGTCCTCGGCGCGCAGCGAGGCGACCGCCGCGTCCTGGGCGAGCTGGCTGACGCCGAACGGGATCGCGGTCTTGCGCAGGGCGGTGGCCACCGGCTCGTGCGCGATCGCGAAGCCGACCCGCAGGCCGGCCAGGCCGTAGGCCTTGGAGAAGGTGCGCAGCACGCACACGTTCGGCCGCGAGCGGTAGAGCTCGACGCCGTCCGGCACCTGCTCGTCGCGCAGGAACTCGCGGTAGGCCTCGTCCACCACGACCAGGATGTCGCCGGGCACCGCGTCCAGGAAGCGCTCCAGCTCGGCGCGGTGGATCGCGACCCCGGTCGGGTTGTTCGGGTTGCAGACGAGGATCAGCCGGGTCCGCGGGGTGATCGCGGCCAGCATCGCGTCCAGGTCGTGCGCCTCGTCGGCGGTGAGCGGGACCGGGACGGGGGTGGCGCCGGCGATCTGGGTGATGATCGGGTAGGCCTCGAAGGAGCGCCAGGCGAAGATCACCTCGTCGCCCGGGCCGGCGGCGGAGAGCACCAGGGACTGCGCGACCGAGACCGAGCCGGTGCCCAGTGCCACGTGCTCGGCGGGCACCTCGAAGCGGCGGGCCAGCTCCTCGGTCAGCTCCACGGCGGCCAGGTCCGGGTAGCGGTTGAAGGAGCCCGCGGCGGCCACGGCGGCCTCCAGCACGCCCGGCAGCGGCTCGTACGGGTTCTCGTTGGAGGACAGCTTGAAGGAGTCGGCGCCGGCCGGCTTGCCGGGCTTGTAGGTGGGGATGCCGTCCAGGCTGGCCCGCAGTCGCGGGCCCTGGGCTGCCGTACCGCTCATGTGGTGCACTCCTAAGTCGTCGGTTCGGGCCGGCCCGGTGGGGGCGCGCCAGGAACCGTTTCGCGCCCCGTTCGCGCCCTCGCGCTCGTGCGCGCGCTGGTCGCGCACGGGGCATCCTGTCCCCGGTCGGGTGCCCAGAACGATACCGAGCGCGCTCACCCGTGCGGGTGAGATGTTCGGCCTGGTCACCGCTGCGGATCAGCCATTGTCCCTCGTTCCAATGGCACATGTCAGAGGTAATCGGCCGAAATCAGACCCCCGATCCAAGGGGGTCGTCACGATGGGAGCGTGAAGAAACGGTTCTGCCGAGGCGGGGGACGACGTGGTTCAACCACCAGCTGACGCACCATACGATCGGTGCGCCATGACAGCAGCAGCCAACCAGAGCGGTCGGCGACCCACCACCACCTCACGACGTCTGGAGCGGGCCGGCATCCGGGATGTGGCAGCAGCCGCCGGAGTGTCCATCACCACCGTCTCCGACGCCCTGAACGGCAAGGGGCGCCTGCCCGACGAAACCCGCAGCCGAGTGCGCGAAGTAGCCGAGCGCCTCGGCTACCGACCGTCCGCCGCCGCCCGCACGCTGCGCACCGGCCGGTCCGGGCTGATCGGACTGACCGTCACCACCTACGGCGAGGAGCCCTTCACCTTCACCGAGTTCGCCTACTTCGCCGAGATGGCCCGGGCCGCCACCAGCGCGGCGCTCGGCCGCGGCTACGCGCTGGTGGTGCTGCCGGCCTCCTCCCGGCACGACGTGTGGAGCAACGTGGCGCTGGACGGCACCGTGGTGATCGACCCGGCCGACCAGGACCCGCTGGTCAGCGAGCTGTACCGGTCCGGGGTCCCGGTGGTGAGCGACGGCAAACCGGGCAACTGCCCGGTCACCGCCTGGGTGGACAACGACCACGAGGCCGCCGTGCTCGGCATCCTCGACCACCTCAGCGAGGCCGGCGCCCGCCGGATCGGCCTGCTCACCGGGACCAGCACCGACACCTACACCCGGCTCTCCACCGAGGCCTACCTCGACTGGTGCACCCGGGTCGGCCAGGAGCCGGTGTACGAGGCCTACCCGGCCCACGACCCCGCGGCCGGCGCGGTGGCCGCCGACCGGCTGCTGGCCCGCCCGGACCGGCCGGACGCGGTCTACGGGCTGTTCGACCCGAACGGCACCGACCTGCTGGCCGCCGCCCGCCGCTACGGCCTGCGGGTGCCGGACGACCTGCTGCTGGTCTGCTGCAGCGAGTCCGACGTCTACGCCGGCACCGAGCCGCCGATCACCACCCTGTCGCTCAAGCCGCGCCGGATCGGCACCACCGTGGTCAACCTGCTGATCGACGCGATCGAGGGGGTGGACTCCGGCACCGGTCTGACCCCGGACACGCCGACCGCCGGCGCCCGGCTCTTCCCGCCCCGGTTCCGCACCGCCGGCAACGGCCCGCCGCCGGGCACCCTGATGCCGACCGAGCTGATCGTGCGGGCCTCCTCGCAGCGTCGCAGTCCCCGAACCACCGTCAGCCCGCCCCGGGCACCCGGTGAGGTCTGAACCAGCCCCGGACCGCTCTCGGCAGCATCGGCACGGATTGGATACCCACCGGGTGAGGACTAGGGGAGAGTGGTCTTCCTATGATGGGCGGATGACACCCGAGGACCGCTACCCCGGGCCTGACCCGCACCACGCAGGCCGCCACCCGCAGCAGGACCTCGACGTGCTGCCGTACGGCTCGTACTTCGAGCCCAACCACCCCCAGGAGTACCCGGGTTCGACGGCCGAGCCGGGCGAGCCGACGGGGCTGCCCGGCGGCCCGGACGCCACCTACAGCGGGTACGGCGGCGCGCGCTACCTGGAGCAGCACTGGCCGGTGGCCGGGCTCCCGGCGCCCTCCGGCTTCCCGGTCTTCCAGGCGCCCGAGCCCCGGGAGCCGGTCGCCGAGGACCCGCCGACCATCGAGCTGGGCCCGCCGATCAGCGAGGACGACCTGTACGCGGCCGGCTTCCCGCAGCCGGCCGCCGACCCCGAGCCGGTCGGCCCGCTCTACGTGGTCGGCGACGTGCACGGCTACCTGGACGAGCTGCTGCACGCGCTGCACCAGCAGGGCCTGGTGGACGCAGAGGGCCACTGGTCGGCCGGCCGGTCCCGGCTCTGGTTCCTGGGCGACTTCACCGACCGCGGCCCGGACGGCATCGGGGTGATCGACCTGGTGATGCAGCTGGCCGCCGAGGCGGCCGCGGCGGGCGGCTACTGCCGGGCCCTGATGGGCAATCACGAGCTGCTCTTCCTGGGCGCGCACCGGTACGGCGACGAGCCGGTGCAGTCCACCGCCGGCACCGCCTCGTTCCGTGCCGCCTGGCTGCTCAACGGCGGCCAGCAGCACGACCTGGAGCGGCTGCAGGGACACCACATCAGCTGGCTGAAGCGGCTGCCGGCGATCGCGCTGGAGGACGGCCACCTGCTGCTGCACTCCGACACCACGGCCTACCTGGAGTTCGGCGCCTCGATCGCCGAGGTCAACGACGCGGTGCACACCCTGCTCGCCGACGAGGGCGCGGACGAGTGGTGGGACGCGTTCCGCCGCTTCACCAAGCGGTTCGCCTTCCGCGGTGCGGGCGGGCCGATGGCGGCCGGCGAGCTGCTGGCCAGCTACGGCGGGCACCGGGTGGTGCACGGGCACAGCCCGATCCCGTACCTCACCGGCGAGGCGAACAACGACAGCGGGGAGCGGCCCTACGTCCCCGGCCCGTACATCTACGCCGACGAGCTGGCGGTGGCGATGGACGGCGGGGTGACCATGGAGGGCCGGCTGCTGGTGGCCCGGCTCCCGGTGGACTGAGGGCGGTTCAGGGCCGCTCGGCGCGGGCGGCGGCCAGGGCGGACCGGTAGCGGGTGGCCAGCGCGGTGTTGGCCAGGCAGAGCAGCGCGAAGCCCAGGCCCCAGCCCGGGCCGGTCCGGGCGCCCAGCGCCGCCGCGCCGGCGGCGAAGACCACCGCCTTGACCCCCAGCACCGCCGGCATCGGCAGCCGCACCGTCGCCCGCGGCGCCGCGTACCGGCCCCAGACCACGGCGGCCAGCAGCGGCAGGCCCAGGCCCAGCAGCAGGTGCAGCGGGAGCGAGTGGCCGAGGGTGAAGCCCCACCAGGCCAGCAGGCCCAGGGTGACCAGCTCCAGCAGGAAGGCCAGGGCCTCGTTGGCGACGCGCACGGGGGCGGGGATCATGGGCCGCACCCTAGTCGAAATCCGATTGTCCGGGCAGGGGTGCGGGACCAGCATGGCGGCATGACCGAACTCATCGACCAGACCGCCGCGTTCCGCGCCGCCTTCGCCCGCGCCCAGGCCATCGTGACGGTGCCGGTCCCGGGCGGTGCGGTGGTCGCCGACCCGGACTTCCCGAGCTCGCAGGAGCACAACCAGCTGCTGCTGGACGGGGTGCCGGGGGATCCGGCGGAGCTGCCGGCGCTGGCCGCGCGGGTGCTCGGGGACCGCCGGACGTACCGGATCACCGTGCTGGACGAGGCGTTCGGCGAGGCCGCTGCGCCGGCCCTGCGGGCGGCGGGCTACCGCCGGGAGACCGAGGTGGTGCTGGCCCGGTCCACCGACGACGCGGTGCCGCCCGCCGAGCCGGCCGTGCCGGTGGGCCTGCCCGAGCTGCGTCCGGCGCTGCTCCGGTACCAGGAGCAGTGGCTGCCCGGAGACGAACTGGCCGAGGTGCGACGCCAGTTGACCGATCGGCGGAGTCGGCGTCGGCGGGGTGCGGCGCAGGTGGAGTTCCTCGCGGTGCGCGGCGCGGACGGTGCGGTGGCCGGGTGGGGCGACCTCTACCTGGACCCGGCGCGCGGCCTGGCCCAGCTGGAGGACGTGGCCACCGCCGCGCGGTACGCCCGGCAGGGCCACGCCGACCGGCTGCTGGCCACCGCGCTGGCCCGGGCGGCCGCGGCGGGCTGCCACCGGCTCTTCCTGCTCGCCGACGCCGAGGACTGGCCGCAGCACTGGTACGGCCGGCGGGGGTTCGTGCCGATCGGGCGCACCCACGCCTTCGTCAAGCGGTAGTCCGGGCCGAAAGTCTTTTCAGCCAGCCCGCAAGCGCACAGGGGCCGCCCTCCGGAGGGCGGCCCC
>NZ_JBHYKG010000453.1:0-5230 GCF_042741245.1 Kitasatospora sp. NPDC058965 | reverse complement strand
GGCCTCGCCGGGTGGTCGGTCGGGGCTCCGGGGGACGGCGGAGACGGTGTCTGCGGTGGCCATGGGTTTTCCTCTCGGGCCGGCGGTTCGGGATCAGGCCGCGCTGACCACGCGGTCGGCGGTGAAGGGACGCCCGTGCACCAGCTCGGACTCGCGTCCGTCCGGGCCCACCGGCACGTCGCCGATCAGGGTGACCCGGTGCAGCGTCCGGGCCACGTCCAGGTGCTCCAGGTCGCGCGGCGCCAGGTGGGCGGTCGCCCGGTTGTCCCAGAAGGCCACGTGCCCGGGCTCCCAGCGGAACCGCACGGTGTACTCGGGCCGGGTGATCTCGGCGTAGAGCAGGTCGAGCAGGCGCCGGCTCTCGGCCGCCGTGACGTCGACGATGTGGCTGGTGAAGCCCGGGTTGACGAACACCGCCCGCTCCCCGGTCTCCGGGTGCACCCGGACCACCGGGTGGACGGCCACCAGCAGGTTGCTGTCGATCCGCTTGGCGTAGTCGCTGCCCGCGCCGAGCTCCCGCGCGCCGCCGTAGCGGTGCTCGGCCCGCAGGGTGTCCACGAAGGCCCGCAGCGGGGCGGACAGGCCCTGGTAGGCGGCCACCAGGTTGGTCCACTGGGTGTCGCCGCCGATCTCGGGGGCCACCTCGGCCCGCAGGATCGAGCCGGCCGGCGGGTTCACCGCGGCGGTGACGTCGGTGTGCCAGCCGTCGAAGTAGCTGTACTGGCGCTTGCGGTACTCGTCGAGGAAGCCGGCGCCGTACCGCTCCTCGAAGCGGCGCGGGTCGATGGTGAAGATCTCCGGGTGGTCGACCGGCGGTGCGTCGTCGTGCGGGTGGGCGTAGGTCAACTCGCCGAACTGGCGGGCGAAGGCGATCTGCGCGGCGTGGTCCAGCCGCTGGCCGCGGAAGAACAGCACCTTGTGGCGGTGCAGCGCCTCCTTGATCTGCTGCACGGACGTGTCGGGCAGCGGCTGGGCGAGGTCGACGCCGTCGATGTCGGCGCCGATGTGCCCGGCGACCGGGCGGATCGAGAGGGCGGGGCTGCTCATGGGGTTTCCCTCCTGCTGAGAAGTTCTGCTGACGGTATTTTTGACGGTGCGTCAGTTCTGGTTCGCGGTGACGGCCGGGTTGAAGTCGCGCTGGACATCGGCCGGGAACTCGCCGGACACGTCGACCTTCTTGGGCACCTGCCCATTGGCCAGGAACAGGTCGGCCTGGCGCTGCTGGGCGGCGACCACCTGGCCGTCGAGCGCCGCGAACCTGGTCTCCCCGGAGGCCTGCCAGACGAGCTTGCCGACCTCCGGCGTCTGCTTGTTGACCTTGACGTAGTAGGCGTCGATCCACGCGTCCGGGTGCGCCCGGTTCCAGCTGTTCGCCTTGACGATCCGGCCGACCAGGTCCACCAGGGCCTTGCGGCGGGCCGGATCGCCCAGCGACTTCTGCGAGGCCAGCCAGAAAGTGTAGCCGGAGGACACCTGCTGACCGTTGATCAGCGACACGGCGTCGGCGTGCGACCGGCTGTAGGTGATCAGGTCCTGGGGCGAGGCGGTGGCGGCGTCCACCGTGCCGGACTCCAGCACCCCGCCGATGTTCTGCAGCGGCACGTCCACCGGCGTGACGTCCTGCTGCTTCAGGTCGACCGTGGCCAGCGACTGGATCAGGAAGCCCTGGTTGGCGGTGCCCTTGGAGTAGGCGACCTTGTGGCCCTTGAGGTCGGCCAGGGTGTGGATGCCGGTGCCGGCCCGGGCGACCAGGGTGTAGCCGGGGCCGACGGTGTGGCTGACCCCGACCACGGAGACCGGCACGCCCGCGGCGGCGGCGTAGATCGCCGGGGTGTCACCCATGACGCCCAGGTCGATCGCCCCCGCCGCGAAGGCCTGGTTGACCAGCGGCCCGCTGTTGAACTGGTCGAAGACCAGGTGGTACGGCACGCCCTGGGACTCGCCGGAGGTGTCCAGCAGGGTCTGCAGGTACTTGCCCTGGTCGCCGACGTGCAGGGTCAGTTGGCCGGAGCCGCCGGCGGTGCTGCTGTCGGCGCTGGCGGTCGTGCCGCAGGCGGTGACCAGCGACAGCAGCGCGGCCAGGGCGAGCGGGCGGACGGCACGGGATCTCATGGTGCTTGCTCCTAGGGGAAGCGGGCGCGACGCGGCACGACGCGGCACGGGCACGCGTCCGCACGGCGGCAACGGGAAGCTGATCGGTGAAGGGGGGTGCAACGGGGGGTGAGGGTGCTGAGCCTCTGCTCAGCCGACGGGCCGGCCCGGTGTGGTCACGGGAGGGTGCCCGGTGCGCGCTCGCGCGACGGGACGGGCCTAACAGCCCAGTCCGGCGAAGTGGTGCAGGCGGAAGACGTTCACGGGGTGCCGGTCGGCGGCTGCCCGGTTCGTCGCCCTGCGCTGTGCGTCCATGGTGGAAGTCTTCCTGGCGGGGCCGTCACCGACAAGGATTTGTGACGGTGTGGAAGTAATGGTGCTCACCGGGCGCTCCGCGTGGTGCGCAGGCCCAGCGGGTCCTGGTAGACGGCCGCCAGCACGGGGGCGACGGCGGCCACGGCCAGCGTCGCGGCGCCGAAGGAGCCCGCGCGGACCACGGTCTCACCCTGCTCCCCCGCGCGCGGGCCGCGGGCCGCCACGGCGTCGTGCAGCACCGGCAGCAGCTCGGGCAGGTGGACGGTCACGGCCTCGGTGAGCACCAGGACCTGGGGGTCCATCAGGTCGAGCAGCAGCCGCACCGCGCCGGCCAGCAGCCGCAGCCGAAGCCGGCACAGGTCCAGCGCCCGGGCCTCGCCGGCCTCGGCCGCGGCGAGCAGCAGCGTCAGGTCGGGTCGGGCGATGACGCCCGCGGCGGCGGCCCGGGCCGCGAACGCCCGGTCGGAGACGGTGGCCTGCAGGCAGCCGACCGCACCGCACGGGCACGGCGCGGCGGAGCCCGGTACGGGCAGGTGCGCGACGCTGCCGGCGCCGTTGCGTCGGCCGCGCAGCGGGGTCGCCCCGGCCACGATGGCGGCGTCCACCGCGTTGCCGACGAACAGGTGCACCAGGTCGGTGCCGCGCTCGGCGCCGAACAGGCACTCGGCCTGCGCCAGCGCCTGTGCGTGGCCCTCCACGTGCACCGGCAGGCGGGTGGCCCGCTCCAGTTCCTGACGCAGCGGCACCTCCCGCCAGCCGAGCGCGGCGTTCTCCACCACCGTCCCCGGTACCGGGTCCACCCAGCCGCCGGTGACCGCGCCGAGACCGAGCACCGACCGCCCGGCCGCGTGCCGGCGCAGGAAGCCGGGCAGCCGGGTGGCGATCTCGTGCAGCTCGCGCTGCGGCGGCCCGGCGGGGCCCCGGGTCCGGGCGATCCGCTCCTGGGCGACCACCCGGCCGCTCAGGTCGGCGAGCGAGAAGGTCAGCCACGGCACGGCGATGTGCACTCCGGCGGCCAGGTGGCCCCCGGTGTCGATCTCCAGCGGGATCCGCGGCCGGCCGGGCCGGGCCGCCGCCCTGGAGGCGACGGGTTCCCGGACCAGGCCCAGCGCCCGCAGGTCGGTGCTGTGCCGGGAGACGGCGGCCGGGCTGAGCCCGGTGCGCCGGCTGAGCTCGGCGCGGCCGACCGGCCCCCGGTCGAGCACGGTCCGCAGCACGGCGGTGGCGCCGTCCGGCTTCTCGGCGGCGGTCGGGGGCGCGGGGTCGGCAACGAGTGCGAGCGTCATCGGCGGTCCTCGGTCGGGTCCGGGCGGGGTTCGCTCAGGCGCCGGACCGGGCGGCTTCGAGCTGCTCGGCCGGCACGATGCCGGCCACCGCCGGCGGCTCGACCGGCTCCAGCAGGCGGCTCGGGGTGCCGTCCACGCCCACCGGGAGGTCGCCGTCCAGGGTGATCCGGCGGACCAGGCGCGGCTGGTCGCCGTAGTCGTTGACCGCGTAGTGCTGGGTGGCGCGGTTGTCCCAGATCGCCACGTCGCCGACCTGCCAGTCCCAGCGCACGGTGTTCTCCAGCCGCTCGACGTAGCGCTGGAAGAGCGCGATCAGCGTCTTGCTGTCGGCGCCCGACAGGCCCGAGAGCCGCTGGGCGAAGGCGCCGAGCAGCAGGCTCTTCTCGCCGGTCACGGGGTGCACCCGGACCACGGGGTGCTCGGTCTTGAAGGCGGTGGACACGAACACCCGCCGGAACAGCTCGGCCACCTCCCGGTTCTCCGCCAGCTCCGGGGTCAGCGCCAGGCTCGCCGCGTAGTCGTAGTCGTTGGTGTGCACGGCACGCAGGCTCTCGGCGAGCGCCTTCAGCGGGGCGGGCAGGTCCTCGTACGCGGCAACGGTGTTGGCCCACACGGTGGAGCCGCCGGACTCGGGCAGCTCCAGCGCGCGCAGGATCGAGGCCTTCGGGTACGAGGGCACGAAGGTCACGTCGGTGTGCCAGTTGTTGGCGCGCACCCCCTTGGTGGCGTCGAGCTCGAAGACGTACCGGCCGTCGGCGCTCGGCACCGTCGGGTGGCCCACCGGGTGGCCGAGCAGTCGCGCGAAGGCCTCGTGCCCGGCGTCGTCCAGGTGCTGCTGCCCCCGGAAGAAGAGCACCTTGTGCCGGTACAGCGCCTCCTCGATCGCGGCCACGGTCTCGGCGGGCAGGTCGCCGCCGAGCCGGACGTCCTGGACGACGGCGCCGATCCGGCCGGCGGCCGGGGTGAGGCGCAGTTCGGTGATGGCAGTGGTCATGGCTGTCCCTCGGATTCGAGTCGAAGTGGTGAGCAGCGCGGGCACGGGCGGCCTCGGCGCGGCGAAGGGGAGCGGAGTGGAGTGGAGCGGAACGACAGGAGCGTCCGGGGAGTGCGTGCGGCAGGAGCCTCAGACGCAGCGACAGGCGCAGCAGCAGGCGCAACGGCAGGCGCAGCGGCAGGAGGAACGCGAAGAGGGGTACGCGGTACGGCACATGGCGGTCATCGCCCCTCCTTCGGTCTCGGCTGCGAGCAGGTCGTGGGCCCACTGTGACCACTCGCCATTCGCTCTGTCAAACGCCATCTCGCCTGGTGGGAGCGGGTATTGCCGAGTTGTGACGCCGCATTGCGAGCCATGACGATCGGGGCCGGAGCCTTGCCGGAACGGCTGTCGACGATTAAGTTTCTTTCGGCAAGTAACCCCTCGACAGCACGGCGCACTGCCGGACGGTACGGCCGCGGCCCCGCCGAGGACGGCCGCGACCGAGGAGTAGAGGACGAAGGCGGCCAGATCGGGGTTGTCGCGGGTGAGTTCGTGCAGGTGC
>NZ_JBHYKG010000452.1:0-5251 GCF_042741245.1 Kitasatospora sp. NPDC058965 | reverse complement strand
TCCCCGCCCCGGCGCTTACTGGTGTTTCTGCGGGGCCACGGCTTCCCCGGGGGTGTCCGGGGAACCCGCGGGGGGCGGCGGGTCCCCCGCGCCGGTGCCGATCAGCCCCTCCAACTCCCGCAGCGCGGCTGCCTCCTCGCACTCCAGCGCGGCCGCCGCCCCGGTCAGCGTGAACGGCTGGGCCAGCGGGAGCCGCCCCAGCCGCAGCAGGGCGGCCCGCCCGTGCTCCGTCAACTCCCCCCAGCCGAGGGCCAGCCGGGGCCGGACGGCGACGTCGCCGGCGGCCAACTCGTCCAGCACCGCGGCGGGGTCGGCGAGCCGGGCCGCGTACTCGCGCAGCGGCAGGTGCCGCAGCACCGCCAGCTTCAGCCCGCTCGCCCGCACCGCCAGCGGCAGCATCCCGCTCGCCGTGACGATCTGCTCGGCCGCGGTCCGGTCGCCGCGCAGCCGGTCCGGACCGATGATCCGGCCGAGCAGCTCCAGCGCCTCCGCCGCGGAGTACGGCGGCAGGGCGACCCGGCTCACCGGTGCCAGCCCCGCCAGCTGGGTCCGCGCGGTGACCACCGCGGCGCTCGGACCGGCACCGGGCAGCAGGGCGCGGGCCGCGGACTCGTCCGGCGCGTCGTCCAGCACCAGCAGGACCCGGCGCTCGGCCAGCCAGGCCTGCCAGCGGGCCAGGGTCCGGGCGGGGTCGTCGGCCGGCCCGGGCGCCAGCCCGGCCAGCCGCGCCGCCTCCGCCAGCAGGTCGGGCAGCGGCCGGGCCGCGGCGTCCTCGCTGCGCAGGCGCAGCAGCAGCCGCCCGTCCGGGAACTCCTCGTGCAGCAGGTGGGCGGCCCGGACGGCCAGCGTCGTCTTGCCGATCCCGGCCGGGCCCGCCAGCACGACGGTGCGCCCGCAGCCCCCGGCGAGCAGCTCCCGCAGCTCGCCCAGCTGGGCACCGCGGCCGGTGAAGTCCGGCGCGTCGGGCGGCAGCACGGTCCGCGCCGCGCCGCCGCCGGGCCGTGGCCGGCCGGTGCCCAGGACCGAGCGGTACTGCGCCTCCAGCGCCGCGCTCGGCGCCAGCCCCAGCTCGCGGGCGAGCAGCTGCCGGTACCGGTCGTAGCCGGCCAGCGCCTCGGACTGACGGCCGGTCAGGCAGAGCGCGTTCATCAGGGCGGCCTGCAGCCGCTCGCGCAGCGGGTACTGGTCGACCAGCTCGCCGACCACCTCGGCGACCGCGCCGGCGGCCCCGCCGCGCTCCAGTTCGGCCTCGGCCCAGTCCTCGTAGCCGCCCAGGCAGCGCTCCAGCAGGCGCCGCGACTCGCCCGCCAGCAGCGGCACGCAGCGCAGGTCGGCGAAGGGCTCCCCGCGCCACAGGTCGAGCGCCCGGCGCAGCAGGCGGGCGGCCCGGTCCAGTTCGCCCTCGGCCGCGGCGGACCGGCCGGCCCGGGTGAGCTCCTGGAAGCGCAGCACGTCCAGCTCCGCGTCGCCGACCCGCAGCCGGTACCCGCCGTACTCGTGGACCACCCGCGACCCGTCGCCCCCGCCGCTGCCGCCCGCCTCGCCGCCCAGCAGCCGGCGCAAGGCCGAGACATAGGCCTGGAGGTTCTTGCGGGCGGTGCGCGGCGGCTCGTCCTGCCACACCGCCTCGGTCAACAGGTCCACCGGGACCGGTCGGTTGGGGCGGGCGAGCAGCACCGCCAGCACCAGCCGCTGCTTGAGCGGTCCGAGCGGCACCGGCCGCCCGGCGACCTCGACCCGCAGCGGGCCGAGGACGGAGAACCGCACCGCGCCGTCTTCACGATCGTCCAAAGTCGTCCCGTCCCTCGCGTCCCGCACCGTCCCCGTCCTGGCACGGCGATCCTGACCGTGCACGGTCGAGCCGGTCATCGGGGCGCCACCCGCATGTTCCGGCCGGGCGCCCCCACCGGTCCGCGCCGACGGCCCACCGGGACCGGCGCGGACCGGCGCCGGCCTGCGGATGTACCGCTTCCGAAGCGCCCGCCCACCGCTGCCGAACCGGCCGCCGCGACGCTGGGCCGACGCCGCAGCCGGCTACCGAGGAGGGACCCCGTGGAGCTCGCCGAACTCGTCGCCCTGCGGCCCCGGCCCGGGGCCGGGCTGCTGCTCGGCCTCACCCGGCGCTGCCCGTTGCGCTGCGCGCACTGCTCGACCTCCTCGACGATGGCGGGCGAGCAGCCGGCGGCCGACCAGCTGCTCCGGTTCGCGCGGTCGTTCACCGCCGACGACCGGCCCGAGGTGCTGCTGCTGACCGGCGGGGAGCCGCTGCTGCGGCCGCGACTGGTGGCCGGGCTGACCGCCGTGGCCCGCTCGGCGGGCTGCCGCACCGCCCTGCTGAGCGGCATGTTCTTCGCGCGGGGCGGGCGGGTGCCGGCGCCGGTCATGCGGGTGCTCGCCGGGCTCGACCACTTCTCGGCGAGCCTGGACGCCTTCCACGAGCGCGAGGTCCCGCGGGCGGACGTGCTGCGCGCGGTGCGCCGGGTGCTCGACGCCGGAGTGCCGGTGAGCTTCCACCTCACCGGTTCCGGCCCCGCCGACCCCTACCTCGCCGAGGTCACCGCCGACATCCGGCGCGCCTTCGCCGACCGGGTGCCGATGCTGGTCAACCAGGTCCGCCCGGTCGGCCGGGCCGCCTCCTGGGCCACCGCCACCACCACGGCCGCCGGGCCCCGGGCCGACACCGACCGGGTGCGGCCGTGCGCGATGGCAGCCTGGCCGGTGGTGGCCTTCGACGGCACGGTCCTCGCCTGCTGCAACCAGCAGACGGTCGACCAGCGACCCGCGCCGCGCCACCTGACGCTCGGTCACATCGCCCGGGACGACTGGCCGGCGGTGCGCGCCCGCAGCTCGGCCTCACCGGTGCTGCGGCTGATCCGCAGCACCGGCCCCGACCACCTGTACGCCCGGTACGGCGCACCCGCCGCGCCCGGGTACTGCGCGGGCTGCCGACAGCTCGGCGACCGTCCCGAGCTCCTGTCGGGCGCCGACCGGGACGGCGCCGGACCGGTCGGGGAACTGCTGGACCGCACGGCGGCCCGGCTCCAGGTCGAGGCCGGGCCGGTGGCGCTGATGCGCCGTCACGGCTGCCCGCCGTACGCGGACCTGGTCGCCCTCGGCGGGCGGCCGTGACCGCGACCGGCACGGCCTCGGCGGCGTTGCGCGCCAAGCTCGCCCTGCTCGACCCCGGCCTGCGGGCCGCGACGGCCGCCCTGTGGCGCCCCGACGGCCTGCGCGAGCGGTACCCGGCCTACCTGCGGACGATGCACGCGCTGGTCCGCGCCTCGGTCCCGCTGATGGAGCGGGCCGCCCGGCGCTGCGCCGAGCTCGGCCCCGGCGATCCGGTGGCCGGGCCGCTGCGGCGCTACCTGCTGGCGCACGCCGAGGAGGAGCGGGGCCACGACGACTGGCTGCTGGCCGACCTCGCCGCGGCCGGGGGCGGACCGCCCGGCGGACCGCCCGCACCGGCCGTGGCCGAACTGGCGGGCGCCCAGTACTACTGGATCGAGCACCACCACCCGGTCGCGCTGCTCGGCTACGTCGCCGCGCTGGAGGGCCACGCCCCGGCCCCCTGGCTGGCGGACCGCCTGGCGGCCCGGACCGGGCTGCCGGCGGCCGCCTTCCGGACCGTCCGTGCCCACGCGGCGCTCGACACCGGGCACCTGGCGGACCTCGACGACCTGCTCGACCGCCTCGCGCTGGACCGCGCCCAGCAGGCGGCGGTGGGCCTCAGCGCACTGACCGCCACCGACCGGCTCACCCGGCTCTTCCGGCAGCTCGCCAGGACCGATCACCGCCAAGGAGACGCACGATGACCGACATCCTGAGCCGGCTCGGCGCGGCCGGCTTCGCCGTCGACGCGCTCACCGAGGAGCAGCGCGAGGTCCTGCTCGGGCTCAGCCCGCACGAACTCGCCCTGCTGATCGACATCAAGACCCGGCTGGACGAGGTCGGGCCCGAGGTCGAGGCCCACGCGGAGATCGCGGGGGGCGCGCTCTTCTGACCCGCGGCCGACCGACCCGAACCGAGGACACCGCTCATGCCCTGTGTGCCGTGTGGCCGACCGCTCCCCGCGGACGCCCGCTTCTGCCCGTCCTGCGGCACCCCGTGCGCCCCGGCGGCCGCGGCCGGCGCGCCGGCCGGGCGCAAACTGGTCACCGTCGTCTTCTGCGACCTGGTCGGCTCCACCGCGCTGTCCGGCAGGCTGGACCCGGAGACCCTGCGCACGGTCACCCTGCGCTACTTCGACCTGATGCGCCGCCAGATCGAACGCCACGGCGGCACCCCGGAGAAGTTCATCGGCGACGCGGTGATGGCCGTCTTCGGCGTCCCGACCGTGCACGAGGACGACGCCCGGCGCGCGCTCGCGGCGGCACTCGGCATGGTCGCGGCGCTGGACGGCCTGAACGCCGAGCTCTCCGCCGCCTTCGGGGTCGAGCTGAACGTCCGGATCGGGGTCAACACCGGCCCGGTGGTGGCCGCCGCCGACGCCTCCGCCCGGCAGGCCCTGGTCTCGGGTGAGACGGTGAACGTGGCCGCCCGGCTGGAGCAGCACGCCGCCGCCGGGCAGATCCTGATCGGCCCGGACACCCTGCTGGCCGCCGGCCCGACGGTGCGGGCGGCCGAGGTCGGCCCGCTGCTCCTCAAGGGCAAGGCCGACCCGGTCACCGCCCACCGGCTGCTGGGCCTGGGCGCGGACGATCCCGAGCTGCTGCGCCGTTTCGACGTCCGGTTCGTCGGCCGGGACGCCGAGCTGGCGGCCCTGGACGCCGCGCTGGGCCGCGCGGTCGAGGGGGGCGGTGCCCAGCACCTGCTGGTGCTGGGCGAGGCGGGCCTGGGGAAGACCCGGCTGGTGCGCGCCTGGCTGGACCGCACCGAGGGGCTGCGCCACGGCGCGGGCCGCTGCCGCCCCTACGGCGAGCAGGGCAGTCTGCAGCCGCTCGCGGACGCCCTGGCGCCGCTGCTGGCCGACGGGCCGGCCCGGGGTCCGGACGGCGCGGACCCGACGGAGGCGGCGCGCACGAGCGAGGCGCTCGCGGTGCTGTCCGCCGGCCTCCTGGTGGACGGCACGCCCAACTCCTCGGTGGACGACACCTGTGCCGCCGTGGCCCGGGTGCTGGCCTTCCTGGCCGCCCGGGGGCCGGTGGTCCTGGTGCTGGACGACTGCCACTGGGCCGCCCCGCTGCTGCTGGAGGTGCTCGACCGGCTGGTCGCGGCGGCCGGTGCCGCGCCGGTCCTGGTCCTCTGCCTCGCC
>NZ_JBHYKG010000451.1:0-5280 GCF_042741245.1 Kitasatospora sp. NPDC058965 | reverse complement strand
GGGCGGACTCCTCCTGGAGTCCGCCCCGCACCCCGGCTCGGGTCAGACCTGGATCCGGCGCTGCACCGCGTCGACGATCTCGGCGACCGCCTCGGAGACCGGCACGCCGTTCTTCTGCTCGCCGTTGCGGTAGCGGAAGCTCACCGCGCCGGCCTCGACGTCGTCGTTGCCCGCGAGCAGCATGAACGGGATCTTGGCGCGCTGCGCGTTGCGGATCTTCTTCTGCATCCGGTCGTCCGAGGCGTCCACCTCGACTCGGACCCCGTGCTTCTTCAGCTCGGCCGCGACCTCCTGCAGGTACGGCACGTGCTCGTCGGTGATCGGGATGCCGACCACGGTGACCGGGGCCAGCCACGGCGGCATGGCGCCCGCGTAGTGCTCCAGCAGCACGGCGAAGAACCGCTCGATCGAGCCGAACAGCGCCCGGTGGATCATCACCGGCCGCTGCCGGTTGCCGTCCGCGCCCTGGAACTCCAGCTCGAACCGCTGCGGCAGCTGGAAGTCGACCTGGATGGTGGACATCTGCCAGGTGCGGCCGATCGCGTCCTTCGCCTGCACCGAGATCTTCGGGCCGTAGAAGGCCGCGCCCGCCGGGTCCAGCACCAGGTCGAGGTTCTGCTTCTCGGCCGCCTTGCGCAGCGTCTCGGTGGCCTCCTCCCAGTCCTCGTCCGAGCCGATGTACTTCTCCGGGTCCTTGGTGGACAGCTCCAGGTAGAAGTCGTTCAGCCCGTAGTCGCGCAGCAGGTCCAGCACGAAGGTGAGCAGCGAGTCCAGCTCGCCGGCCATCTGCTCCTTGGTGCAGTAGATGTGCGCGTCGTCCTGGGTGAAGCCGCGGGCCCGGGTCAGGCCGTGCACCACGCCCGACTTCTCGTACCGGTAGACCGTGCCGAACTCGAAGAGCCGCAGCGGCAGTTCACGGTACGACCGACCGCGCGAGCGGTAGATCAGGTTGTGCATCGGGCAGTTCATCGGCTTGAGGTAGTAGTCGATCTCGCCGTCGAGCTTCATGGGCGGGTACATCCCGTCCGCGTACCAGTCCAGGTGGCCGGAGAGCTCGAACAGGGTGCCCTTGGTGGCGTGCGGCGAGTAGACGAACTCGTAGCCGGACTCCTCGTGCCGCTTGCGCGAGTAGTCCTCCATCACCCGGCGCATGATGCCGCCCTTGGGGTGGAAGACCGCCAGGCCCGAACCGATCTCCTCCGGGATGGAGAAGAGGTCCAGCTCGGAGCCGAGCTTGCGGTGGTCGCGCTTGGCGGCCTCCTCCAGGAAGTCCAGGTGCGCCTTCAGCTCGTCCTTGGTCGGCCACGCGGTGCCGTACAGGCGCTGCAGCTGCTTGTTCTTCTCGCTGCCGCGCCAGTAGGCGGCGGCCGAGCGCATGATCTTGAAGGCCGGGATCATCCGGGTGCTGGGCAGGTGCGGGCCGCGGCACAGGTCGCCCCAGCAGAGCTCGCCGCTCTTCGGGTCCAGGTTGTCGTAGATGGTCAGCTCGCCGCCGCCCACCTCGACGTCCGCGCCCTCGCCGGCGGTGGCGGCCGAGCCCTTGAGCCCGATCAGCTCCAGCTTGTACGGCTCGCCGGCCAGCTCCTCGCGGGCCGACTCGTCGGTGACCACCCGGCGGGCGAACTTCTGGCCCTTCTTGATGATCTCCTGCATCTTCTTCTCGATGGCCTTGAGGTCATCGGGGTGGAACGGCTTCTCCACGTCGAAGTCGTAGTAGAAGCCGTCCTTGATCGGCGGGCCGATGCCGAGCTTGGCCTCCGGGAAGAGCTGCTGCACGGCCTGCGCCATCACGTGCGCGGTGGAGTGGCGCAGGATGTTGAGGCCGTCCTGGCTGGTGATGGCGACCGGCTCGACCTCGTCGCCGTCGTGCAGCTGGTGGGCCAGGTCCTTGAGCTCGCCGCCGACCCGGGCGGCGACCACGCTGCGGTCCTCGGCGAACAGGTCGGCGGCGGTGGTGCCCGTCGTCACCACGCGCTCTTCCCGATCGGGTTCGCGGTTGATGATTACCCGGACGTCCGTCACCGGTTTTCTCCTGACGTGCTGGATCTGATGGCCGCAGCTTCCTGCTGCTGCCCCGATGGTACCGAGCCCGGTCCCCCGATCGTGCACCCCTCTCCACGGCCGTGCCAGGGCGTCCCGCCCGGGTTGAACCGGTACCGACCGGGGGTATCACCTGATCGGAACCGCAGTGCGGGCCGGTGCACCGTCAGTCCTCGGCGGTGCACCAGCGGGTCCGGGGAGAGCCCGGGGGATGTGAGGGGTGGTCATGACGCAGCCGTTCCCGATGGACGAGGGCCACTGGTACCGAGGCCCGTTCGCCTCCTTCGACACCGAGACCACCGGCGTGGACGTGGAGCAGGACCGGATCGTCTCGGCCGCCCTGGTGCTGCAGTCCGCGCCCGGCGCCGAGCCCACCCGGCTCTCCTGGCTGGCCGATCCGGGCGTCCCGATCCCCGAGGGCGCCCGCGCCGTGCACGGGATCACCGACGAGCGGGTGCGGGCCGAGGGCCGCCCGCCGGCCCTGGTGACGGCCGAGATAGCGGCCGCGCTGGCCGCGCAGGCACGCGCCGGGGTGCCGCTGGTGGTGATGAACGCGCCCTACGACCTGACCCTGCTGGACCGGGAGTTGCGCCGGCACCGGGACAGCTCGCTGGACGCCTTCCTGGCCGGCGCCGAACTGCTGGTGGTCGACCCGCGGGTGCTGGACAAGCACGTGGACCGCTACCGCAAGGGCCGCCGCACGCTCACCGACCTGTGCGCGCACTACGGCGTGGTGCTGGACGGGGCGCACGACGCGGGTGCCGACGCCTGGGCCGCGCTGCAGCTGGTCCGGGTGCTGGGCGAGCGCTACCAGGGCACCCTGGGCGCCTTCTCCCCCGCCGAGTTGCACCTGCGCCAGCGCACCTGGCACGCGGCGCAGGCCCGCGGCCTGCAGGAGTGGTTCGACCGGTCCGGCACCCCGGAGCGGGTGGACCGCTCCTGGCCGCTCCGGCCGGCCGCGGCGGCCTGAGCCCGCATCAGACGCACCGGGCTTCGGCGGCACGGCAGTTGGGACCGGCGGGCCGACAACGCATCGGGCCCGGACTCCACGAGTGGAGTCCGGGCCCGATGTTGTCCGGTGGGCGATACTGGGATCGAACCAGTGACCCCTTCGGTGTGAACGAAGTGCTCTCCCGCTGAGCTAATCGCCCGGGCAACGAGAAGAACAATAGCACCTCCCCCGGGGTGCCCTGCAACGCGGTTGATCCCCGGGCACCCGACGGCCCGCCAGCCCCGGCCGCCGAAAGGCGGGCTGACGCGGGATCAGTTCGAAAGGGGTTCCGGCCGCGTTCTCCGGGAAGCAGAAAAAAGCGTAGGACCCCGGTGGAAAATAACCAGGGTCCTACGCCTTCTTGCGCAATCCGGTGGGCGATACTGGGATCGAACCAGTGACCCCTTCGGTGTGAACGAAGTGCTCTCCCGCTGAGCTAATCGCCCGGCTGCAGGGAAAACATTACCCCATCCCGGGGGGTGCTCCCGACCACTTACCCCGAGCGACGGCGGCACCGGCCGGACCAGCCCGTCCACCCCCTTCGGTCACTCACCGCAACCAGCCAGGAGGTCGCCCCGCCCCGTCGCCGCGCCTCCCGATATCCGCCGGAACACCGGTCCCGGCGCTTTGTGCAATGCGCCGGAAGGGTTACCGGCGGGGCCCGAATCGGGACAGACGGGTTTACATCGCCGCTGGAGGTGGGATGGTCCGTTCGCCGACGTGCGATTCCCCGAGCGCACACTGAGCGAAAGGCCCTGGCGCTTATGAACACCACGGTCAGCTGCGAGCTGCACCTGCGCCTCATCGTGTCCAGCGAGTCGTCACTGCCCGTCCCCGCGGGCCTGCGCTACGACACTGCCGACCCCTATGCCGTGCACGCCACCTTCCACACCGGCGCCGACGAGACCGTGGAATGGGTGTTCGCCCGCGACCTCCTCGCGGAGGGGCTGCACCGACCCACCGGGACCGGCGATGTCCGGGTGTGGCCGTCACGCAGTCACGGACAGGGTGTCGTCTGCATCGCGCTGAGCTCTCCCGAGGGAGAAGCCCTGCTGGAGGCCCCGGCCCGGGCGCTTGAGTCCTTTCTCAAGCGGACCGACGCCGCGGTGCCGCCCGGCACCGAACACCGTCACTTCGATCTGGATCGGGAGCTGTCGCACATCCTCGCCGAGAGCTGAAGCCGGCGGGGGCGCGTCCCCCGGCGGCCGGTCGTCATCCGTGGCTGTCCTACTCGGGGGCACGGCCACAGGCCCGAGCACGCACCGCGCGCCCGGACCGCGCACACCGTACGGACCGAGCTTCGCGGCGCCGCGCCCACCGGGCGCGGCGGGCAGGCGCTCGGCACCGGCGCCGTGTCCACCCTCCCCCCGGCGGGTGGACACCGCACCGGTGCCGGGCGTCTCCTGCGTTCCACCGCCGCCGCCCGGTAGAGTTCGGCGGTGATGACCGGCCCCGAGCGGGCGGATCCGACCGTCCACGGCGCACGCGAGGAGCTCCCACGTGCTGATCACCCATGACACCGAGTGCGCCCTGGGCATCCTGGTGGACCTGCTCAACACGGCACCCGAGATCAACGGCGCCGAGCAGCTCGCGGACCCGGCGGCGCTGTGCGCGTTCGTGACCCGCCACGACATCAGCGAGGTCGACTCGATCGGCGACTCCGACCTGCGCTCGGTGCGGGAGCTGCGCGGGCAGCTGCGGGAGGTCTTCACCGCCCGGTCCACCGAGAGCGCGGCCGGTCTGGTGAACGCGCTGGTGGCCGCGGTGAACGCGACGCCGCGGCTGACCGACCACGACGGCCACGGCTGGCACATGCACTACTTCGCCCCGCACGCCGCGCTGGCCGACCACCTGGCGGCCGAGCTCGGCATGGCGTTGGGGCTGATCCTGATGGCCGGCGAGCGCGAGCGGCTGCGCCGCTGCGAGGCGCCGGACTGCGCCCGGCTCTTCGTCGACCTGTCCCGCAACCGGTCGCGCCGCTACTGCGACAGCCGCACCTGCGGGAACCGGATGCACGTGGCCGCCTACCGGGCCCGGCAGCGCTCGGCGGCGGACGAGGCCGTCGGCGTCTGACCCGCCGGCCCCGCGCCGCCGGGGCCCGTCCGGCCCTGGCCCCGCCCTAGATGCCGCGCTTGCGCAGGATGTCCTCGATGTCGGAGAAGTCCCCGAGGTCGGCGCCCTGGCCGCGCTGCCCGGTCCGGCCGTCCTGCCCGCCGGCCGGCGCCACCGCCGTCGCGGTGCTCCCGGCC
>NZ_JBHYKG010000450.1:1417-5283 GCF_042741245.1 Kitasatospora sp. NPDC058965 | reverse complement strand
GGGCCCGCGGGGCGGCGCCCGCCCCCCACCCGGGGCGACGGCGGAGCATCCGTCACGGTCACGGTCCGTCAGGAGCGCCCGGCGGTGGCCCGGGCCCGCAGCCGGTCGGCGGTGATCGCCAGACCGAGCACCGCACCGAGCACGATGTTGGTGTAGTTGGAGTTGATCTGCAGGGTCGTCAGACCGTTGTTGATCAGCTCCAGCAGCACGGTGCCGGCCACGATGCCGAGGATGCGGCCCTGACCGCCGGTCAGGCTCACGCCGCCGATCACCGCCGCGGCGATCGCGGACAGCTCCCAGCCGACCCCGACCCCGCTCGCGGAGCCGACCCCCATCCGGCCGAGCACCAGCATGCCCGCGAAGGCGGAGAGCAGCGAGGAGGTGACGTACATCGACACCACCCGGCGGTCGCCCCGGATCCCGGCCAGCCGGGCCGCCTCCGGATTGCCGCCGACCGCGTAGACCTGGCGCCCGGCGTAGGTGCGCTCCAGGAAGAACCAGGCCAGCACCGTGACGATCGCGAACAGCACCAGCGGGACCGGGACCTGGGCCAGGTAGCTCTGCCCCAGGTCGCCGAAGAACGGCGAGATCCCGACGATCGAGGTGCCGGAGGTGATCGCCAGCGTGACGCCCTGGGCGACCGTGTAGGTGACCAGGGTGACCACGAACGGCGGCATCCGCAGCCGGGTGACGGCCAGCCCGTGCACCAGTCCGACCGTCCCGGCGATCGCCAGGGTGGCCAGGATCGCCAGCCCGGCGGGCAGCCCGGCCCGCACGTTGAACCAGGACATCAGGATCACGCTGGTGCCCAGCAGGGCGCCCACCGACAGGTCGATGCCGCCGGTGAGGACGACCAGCGACTCGCCGATCGCGATCAACCCGTACTGGGCCAGGTCGAAGCCCATGCCCTGCAGGTTGACCGGGCCGGCGAAGGTGGAGCGGGCCAGGGCCAGCGCCGCGAACACCGCCACGCAGGCGGCGACCACGCCGACTTCGGGGGTCTCCACCAGGGAGCGCAGCCGGGTGCGGGCGGGCGCCGCCGCGCCGTCCCGGGCGGGAGCGGTCTGGGTGGTCATGCCGATGCCTCCGTGCTGTCCGTCGACGCCCGCGTGCCCGCGGCCGCCGTCATGATCTTTTCCTTGCCGAACTCCTCGCGCGGCAGGTCGGCGACGATCCGGCCGTGCGCCATCACCACGATGCGGTGGCAGATCCGCAGCAGTTCCTCCAGCTCGGAGGAGGCCACCAGGACCGCCAGGCCCTGTTCGGCCGCACGGTCCACCAAGTGGTAGATCTCGGCCTTGGCGCCGACGTCCACGCCGCGGGTGGGCTCGTCCAGCAGCAGCAGGTCGGGCTCGGCGTGCAGCCAGCGGCCGAACACCACCTTCTGCTGGTTGCCGCCGGAGAGCGAGCCGATCGGCTGCTCCTGGCTGTGCAGCCGCACGCCGAGGTCCTGCACGATCCGCTGCGAGCGGGCCCGGTCCCCGGCCGGGGTGAGCACCCCGCGCCGGGAGTCGCGGCGCAGCGTGGCCAGCGTCGCGTTCCAGCGCACCGAGTGCTGCAGCAGCAGGGACTGCTCCTTGCGGTCCTCGGGGACCAGGCCGATGCCGGCCGCGACCGCGTCGGCCGGGTGGCGCGGGCGGAACGGGCGGCCGTTGAGCACCAGCTCGCCGCCGGTGCGCGGCTGAGCACCCATCACGGTGTGCAGCAGCCGGCTGCGTCCGGAGCCCATCAGGCCCGCCACGCCGACCACCTCGCCCGCCCGCAGCTCCAGGTCGACCGGGCCCAGGCCGTCCGCCGTCAGAGCGCGGGCCCGCAGGACGGTGCGCGCGTCGGCGGGCAGGGCGCGCACCGTGCCGCCGCGGGCCAGTTCGCTGCCGACCATCTCGCGGATCATCCGCTCCTCGGTCGCCCGGTCCGGCGTCAGGTCGGCGACCAGCCTGCCGCCGCGCAGCACCACCACCCGGTCGGCGATGTCGCGCACCTCGTCCAACCGGTGGCCGATGAACAGCACCGCACCGCCGGCGGCGGTGTGCCGCCGGGCCAGGTCGAGCACCTTGGCGGCCTCCACCGGGCCGAGCGAGGAGGTCGGCTCGTCCAGGATGAGTACCAGTGGGGCGTTGCCCCAGGCCTTGGCGATCTCGATCATCTGCCGCAGCGGGACCGGGAGCTGCTCGACCGGCCGGTCCACGTCGACGCCGTCGACGCCGACCTCGGCCAGCAGCGCGCGGGCCTCGCGGCGGGTGCCGGCCCGGTCGAACAGCACCCGGCGCAGCGCGCCGCCCTCCTGCCCGCCGCGGGTGCGGCGGCCGAGCAGCAGGTTCTCGGCCACGCTCATCCGGCCGACCAGCGGGAACTCCTGGGCCACCATGCTGACGCCGAGCGCCTTCGCGTGGTCCGGGCGGCCCGGCTGCACCTCCTGGCCCGCGATCAGCACCTGCCCGGCCGTCGGGGCGACGGTGCCGGCGAGCACGCCCATCAGGGTGGACTTGCCGGCACCGTTCTCCCCGACCACGCAGGTGATCTGACCACGCTTCAGCTCCAACTGCGGGATGTCCAGCACGGTGACCGGACCGTAGCTCTTGCGCACGCCGCTCAGCACGGCGGCGGGGCCCTGCTGGGGAGCGTCGGGAGTGGTCACGCCGGTCACCCCGTGATGCCGAGCTGGGTCTGCTTGGCCTGGAACGCACTCAGGTTCTCCTGGGTGACGACGCCGACGCCGGAGCTCAGCGTCGTGCCGTCGGACTCCAGGTACGGCTTGACCAGGGCGAGGGTGGCGTCCTTGCCGAGCACCTTGAGCGCGGCCAGCAGGTAGGCGCCGGTGTAGCCCTGCTGGTACGGCGACTGCACCACGGTGGCCTGGATGACGCCCTGCTGGATGAACTTCAGCGTCTGCGCGTCGCTGTCGTCCGAGACCACCTTGACCTTGCCGGTGCGCCCGGCCGCCTGCACCGCCTGGGCGGCCGACGGGCCGTCGTAGGAGTAGACGCCGTAGAGGCCGGTGACGTTGGGGTCGGTCTGGATCGCGGTCTGGGCGTTGCTCAGGGCCTTGGACGCGTCCATGCTGTCGGCGAGCTTGTTGACCACCTTGATGTCGGTGCCCTTGAGCGCGTCCTCGAAGCCCTGGATCCGCTCCACGGCGTTGGAGGCGGTCAGCGAGCCGACCAGCACCACGACCTCGCCCTTGCCGCCGAGCGCGGCCTTCATCGCCTGCCCCGCCTTCTGGCCCGCCTGGTAGTTGGGGGTGCCGAGGTAGAGGGCGGCGCCGTCCTCGGCGGGCAGCGGGGAGTCGATCGCCAGCACCGGGATGCCGGCCGAGTTGGCGTCCTGGATCGGCGCCTTGATCGCGGTCGGGTCGATCGCGGAGACCGAGAAGGCGGAGATGCTCTGGCCGCGCAGGGTCTGGATCATCGACAGCTGCTGGTCCAGCCGACCGTTGGCCGGGGCCTGGAAGGTGCCCTGCACGCCGAGGTCCGCGACGCCCTTGGTGAACCCGGTCTTGCCGGCGTTCCAGTAGTCCACGGCGACGTTGACCACCATGGCCAGGTCGAGCTTGCCGGTGTCCTTGCCGGCCAGCGCGGACTTCAGGGCCGCGTCGAGCTTGGCGAGGTTGTCGTCGTTGAAGGTGATGTCGCCCTGGATGGCGGGGGCGGCGGAGCCGGCGGTGCTGGTCGAGCTGTCGGAGCTGCCCGCGCCCTGCTTGCTGCAGGCGGTGGTGAGGGTCAGGGCGAGGGCAGTGAGGGCGGCGGCGGTGGCGAGGGTGGCGGCTCTGCGGCGGCGCGGGGCGGGAGCGGCGGTGGGGGTGGGGGTGGGGGTGGGGGTGGGGGTGGGGGTGCGCATGGGGAGTCAGGCTGGTGGGCGGGGGGAGA
>NZ_JBHYKG010000450.1:0-1407 GCF_042741245.1 Kitasatospora sp. NPDC058965 | reverse complement strand
CCCCGCGGGGGCCTCCTGGGGCGGCCGTCGGGGTGGGTGGTGGCTGGGTGTTATCGCTCACAAACGGTGGTTCGGGGATGGTGCGGGTGGTGCGGCTTCCGGGGGGTGGTGCGGCTTCGGAGGGGCGGTGCGGGTTCAGCGAGGTGGTGCGGGTTCCGCGGGGTGGCCCCCGCTCAGGGGCGGGACCGGCCGCTGCTGGTGCGCAGCACCAGTTCGGGGGCGACGATCGCCACCTGGTGGTCCGCCCGGGAGCGGCGCCCGGGCGGGGCGGCGTGCTGGATCCGGTGGAGCAGCAGCTCCACCCCGCGTCGGCCGAGCTCGCCGAAGTCCTGACGGACCGTGGTGAGCGGCGGGGTCAGGTAGCCGGCTTCCGGGATGTCGTCGAAGCCGACCACGCTGACCTCGTCCGGCACCCGTCGGCCGTGCTCGTGCAGGGCCCGGAGCAGCCCGAGCGCCATGTGGTCGTTGGCGCAGAACACCGCGGTGACCGCGGGGTCCGCGGCCAGTCGGCGCCCCGCCTCGTACCCGGAGCGGGCCGACCAGTCGCCGGGCAGGCTGGGCGGCACCTCCCGGCCGTGCTCGGCGAGCACCTTGCGCCAGCCGGCCTCGCGGGCACCGGCCTCCAACCACTGGGCGGGGCCGGCCACGTGGTGCACGGTCCGGTGGCCCAGGTCCAACAGGTAGCGCACGGCCGCCTCGGCGCCGGCCAGGTTGTCCACGCCGGCGCCGGGGAGCCGGCCCGGGTCGGTCGGACCGACCGTCACCATCGGCACGGTGCCGACCCGCTGGGCCAGCGCCGCCCCCGTGGAGGCCTGCGAGGCGATCACGGCGATCCCCTCCACCGCCTGGTCGCGCAGCCGGTCCACCGCCTCCTGCACCGACCTGATGTCCTGGTGGCGCAGGCTGGCGATGCTGATGAAGTAGCCCGCGCCGCGGGCGGCCTGCTCGATGCCGTAGAGCATCTGGGACGGTCCGTACAGGGTGCTGTCGAAGCTGATCACGCCGAGCGTCTTGGACCGCCGGGTGACCAGTGCCCGGGCCGCGCTGTTGGGGCGGTAGTCCAGCTCGCGGATCGCGGCCAGCACCCGCTCGCGGGTCTCCGGGCTGACGTTGGGGCTGTCGTTGAGCACCCGGGAGACGGTCTGGTGGGAGACGCCCGCCAGGCGGGCCACGTCCGCCATCACCGGCTGGCCGCCGTCTGCGGCCCGGGTGCCGTGCGCGGTGCGGGCTGGTGGCATGGGGGCTCCTGGGTGAGGGGTACGGGAATTGTTTGCGCTCACATGACGGATGGTCAATGGGGCGGGCGGTGACGGTTGGATATCGGGGCGGGCGCGGGCCGCGGGGTCCCGCATCGGGTGGGCGGGTCCGCGTGCACCGGACACCGAGCGGGTGACCCGCTCGCCCGGC
>NZ_JBHYKG010000449.1:0-5307 GCF_042741245.1 Kitasatospora sp. NPDC058965 | reverse complement strand
CTCTTCAGTAGCGGGGACAGGATTTGAACCTGCGACCTCTGGGTTATGAGCCCAGCGAGCTACCGAGCTGCTCCACCCCGCGTCGTTGGGACAACTATAGCTGCTGTGATCACCGCCGCCGACCACATTCGCATCGGCGCGCCGCCGGTGCGGCCCGCGGCGGCGGTCGCGTGCGGGGTGGGCCGCCCGTCCGGCGCGTGCCGCCCTCCTGCTCCTGCGCGCCCTTGACGTGCCGTCAGGCGCGGGTGAAGGGTCGTGCACGTCACGGCAGGCGGTGGGTGGTGGGCACGTCCGGTGCACCGGCACCGCCGACGGCACGCCGGCACCACCGCCGGCACAGCGACCACAGGAGGACGGCATGGACACTGGAGGCCACGGCGACCCAGGCTCCGGCGGGGGAGGGGACGGCCTCCCGGGCACCCCGTGGACGCCGCCCCCCACCCCGCCGTCCCCCGACGGTTCGCCGCCGCCGGGAGACGGGGGACACCGCAAGTGAGGCTCGCGTCCGAGCGGGAGGACCGCCCCGCGCCGGGGCGGTCCTTCCCCGTCGCCGACGCGTGGGCGACGGCCTTCGACGCCCTCCCGCGCCGGCAGTTCCTGCCGGACCTCGTCTGGGCGCACGACATGGCCACCGGGACCAGCCGGCCCGTCGACCGCACCACCGACGAGCCGGGCTGGCTGGCGGCCGCCGCCGCGGACATCCCGATCGTCACCCAGTGGGACGACGGCGCCCACCGGGGAACCGAACCCGGCACCGTGCCGACCAGCTCCGCCTCGCAGCCGTCCGTGGTCGCCGCGATGCTGGACGCCCTCCGGGTCGAACCGGGCATGACGGTGCTGGAACAGGGCACCGGCACCGGCTGGAACGCCGCACTGCTGAGCCGCCGGCTCGGCGACCCGAACGTGACCACGATCGAGATCGACCCGCAGGTCTGCGCCCGCGCCCGCGCCGCGCTCCACCGGGCCGGCCACCACCCGCGCACGGTCTGCGGGGACGGTGCCGTCGGCCACCGGCCCGGCGCCCCCTACGACCGGATCATCGCGACCTACGGGCTGCGCGAGATCCCCCGGGCCTGGGTCGAGCAGACTCGACCGGGCGGGCTGGTCCTGGCACCGTTCGGCACGCACTACAGCAACGCCGACGCCCTCGTCCGGCTCACCGTTCGAGGCGACGGCACCGCGAGCGGCCCCTTCCTGCAGCTGGTGGAGTTCATGAAGATGCGGGCCCAGCGACTGGTCTGGCCCGACCCCCCGGCTCCCGGCGGCCCGGTCGCCGAGCTGACCACCACCGCCACCGTGCCGCCGCACGGCACCTTCGACCCGTTCCCCTTCGCCGCCGGCCTGCGCCTGCGTGACGTCGTCCACGCCGTCCAGCCGCACGAGGACGGCACCCGCACGCTGTGGCTCTACTCCCTGACCGTCCCGGCCTGGGCCGCCGTCAGCCTCCGCGACGGCGAGCAGGCGCACCGGGTCCGCCAGTACGGCGGCCGATGCCTGTGGGACGAGTTCGCCCGCACCCTCGCCTGGTGGCACGACGCGGGCGAGCCCGGCGTCGACCGCCTCGGACTCACCCTCACCCCGGACGGCTGGCACGCCTGGCTGGACGACCCCGCCCGCGCGATCTGACCGACCGACCGACCCGCACCCCGCCCGCCGCGAGCCCGTCCGGCAGGGCGCCACCACCGAGGAGAGCCGGATGGACCGACAACCGATGGACCTGGCCGGCTACCGCGAGCACGCCCTGCACGGACCCTGCTTCATCTGCCGGCTGGTCGCCGGCGACCCGGCCTACGCGCACGAGATCGTCTACGAGAACGCGGAGCACCTGGCGTTCCTCGACAAGTGGCCCGTCCTGGCCGGCAAGCTGCTCGTCGTCCCCAAGCGGCACCTGGAGCACGCCGTCACCGACCTGACCGAGCCGGAGTACCTGGCCCTGATGGCCACCGTCCGCTTGGTCGCCCTCGCCGCCGAGGACGTCCTGGGCGGCGAGCGGACCTACCTGTTCTCCCTCGGCTCCCAGGCCGGCAACAGCCACCTGCACTGGCACGTCGCCCGGCTGCCCCACGGCGTCCCCTACGAGCAGCAGCAGTTCGAGGCCCTCGCCTTCGGCAACGGCGTCCTCGCGTACACCCCCGCCGAGCGGTCCGCCCTCGCCGACCGGCTGCGCCGGGCCGTCGCGGCCCGCGTCGCCGCGGCGGACTGACGCTCCGTCAGCCACCGGCCCGGCTCGCCTCCCGAGGTCGCCCGGTGCTGCCCGGTGCCGCCGGGTGCCGCGGCCGGGGCGGGCGGTCCGCCGGCCCGTCGGCCGGGCGCGGGCGCCAAGCGGGCCCGCCGTCCTCACGGAGCGTGCTGCCCCCTTCGGCGTACTCCAGTGAGCCCGGCTCGCGGGGTGCTGCCTAGCGTGGCGGCCGTGGGACCACCCACGATCCCGGCCCTCCGGCTGCGCCCGGAGGCCGCAGTGCAGCGCGGGACGTGCCCCCGTCACGGGGCCGGCCCCGCCGACCCGGCCGCCCGGTCGGGCGCACGGAAGGAAGCACCGGAACATGATGCCGGACCTGAATTCTGCCGATCAGCCGCAGCAGCCCGCCCCGTCCGAGGCCCCCACCTGTCGAACCGGGCGGTTGCGCCACCGGGTCGGCCTGGCCGCCGCCGTCGTGGCGGGCGCGAGCTCGATCGCCCTCGGCGCGGGCGTCGCCCAGGCCGCGCCGGCCGCCGCCCACCCGGGCCTGGTGGTCGCCGACGACCCCGCCCAGAGCGACGAGGACGACGCGACCCCGGTCGACGACACCCCGTCCCAGGACGACGGCCAGGCCGCCGACGACAGCACGGACAACGGCGCGGACGACAGCCGGACCGCTGACGACTCCTCGGACGCCACCGCGACCGCCGACGCCGGGTACGTCTCCGACGACAGCGCCGACTCGGACGACCAGGACAGCACGGACACCGCCCCGGCCGCGGGCAGTGGCCTGCGCCAGGGCTGGGACGGCTCGGTCTACTGGTTCCGCAACAGCAGCGGCGAGTGGCGCTACACCGCGCACCGCGACGTCTACCTGGAGCGGATCGGCTCGGGCAGCTCCGGCGGCTCGGGAGGGGACAGTGCGGGCGGCGGCAGCCTCGCGACCGCGACCGCCGAGCGCGGCGACGTCGAGACCGCCGTCCAGTTCGCGCTGGCGCAGGTCGGCAAGCCGTTCGTGATGGGCGGCAACGGCCCGGACAGCTACGACTGCTCCGGCCTGATCCAGCAGTCCTTCCGGCACGCCGGCATCTCGCTGCCCCGGGTCGCCAACGACCAGTACGAGGCCACCTCGCCGGTCGGCGCCGACCAGCTCCGCCGGGGCGACCTGCTGTTCTGGTCCTACGACGGCAGCGCCCGGGGCATCCACCACGCGGCGATCTACCTCGGCAACAACAAGTACGTCGAGGCCGCGCACCCGGGCACCACGATCCGGATCTCCACGCTGAACCGCGGGTACTGGCCCACCCAGATGGGCCGCCCGTAACAGCAGCACGCCCCCGAGGGCCCCGGCGACCACGCCGGGGCCCTCGGTCGTGTCGCGGGAGACTCCTGACGGCGTCCCCCGCCCCGACCCGTTCCGGCGCACCTGCCCGGTGCCCCCGTAGGCTCGCCGCATGTCCGACGAGGTGAACGCGCGGGAACTGTACGAGGCCCTGGTCCGGTCCGAGGAGGCGGAGCCGTACCGGACGATCGTCGAGCGGTGGCTCGATCGGGTCCGGGGCAGTGACTACCGCGCCCGGTTGGCCACCGCGGGCCAGGACGACGGTTGGTGGGCCACGGGGGAGGGCGCGTCGGACGGCCGGGCGCTCGGGTGGGAGCTCTACGCCCTGCACCGGGTCAGCGACCTGCTGCTGCTCGCCCACCAGCCGCCCTCCGACGGGCCCGACCCCACCGGCCCGTGGACCGGGCTCCCGGAGCGCGAGTACCTCGACCTCTTCGGCGAGCTCGGCCTGACGCCGATTCAGTCGGGTGTCCCGTTCGACCCGTTCCTGCACGAGATCGTCGAGGTCGACCAGGCGGACGACCCGCACGCGCCGATCGAGCTGACCGGGGTGCGGTGGCCCGGGCTGATGCTGGGGGACCTGCTGTTCCACCGGGCCGGCGTGCGGATCCGGGCCGGCGCCGAGCACGCGGAGCGCGGCGTCGCGGACCGGTCGCCGATGTACTGGACCTTCCGGCGTCGCCACCGGCCGACGGTCGACCTGTCCCAGGGTTGGGGCCACAACTCCCAGTGGCGCACCGACTTCCGGCTGGACTACCGGACCCCGACCGGTGATCGGCTGAACGCGGCGGCCGACCACCCCATCGACGGCAACCCCGACCTGCACCTCGACCACCCGAGGAACCTCAGCGCCGAGGAGCGGCTCCTGACACCCCGCGAGCGGCGCGAGCTGCTGCGCCACCGCTGCCTCCTGCGCACGCCGCAGGCCGCCGATGCCCTGGCCGGGTCGCCCGGCTGGGAGCGGGACTTGATGCCCTTCGACTGGCGACTGCCGGACTCGGAGACCTGACCCGGAAGCCTGACCCGGAGGCCTGACCCGGAGGCCTGACCAGGTCGCGCCGAGGACCGTCGGCCCGGCGGACGGAGGGAGCGGAGCCGTCACGGGAGGCGTCGGACGGCCAGCTCCGAACCCCCGCCGATCCCGACGGCGCCGAGCAGTCGGGAGTCCGCCAGGAACGCGCCCCCGGTCCGCCGGTACCCCAGGTCGCGGAATACGCGCCCGTCGCCGGTGTCCACCAGGAGCCAGCCTGTCCCGTAGCTGAGCGGCCGGACGTCGCCGGACGCTATGGCGAGGAAGATCTGGTCCAGCAGCTCCTGGACCGTGGTGGACGCGGCGACGGGGAAGAAGGCCGCGCTGCGACCCTGCGGGTCGGCTGCCGACAGGTCCACGCTGACGACCGACCGGAGGGCACGGGCGACCGCCACCGACGGCTCCCGCGCCGGCCGCACCGGCTGCGCGGGGCTCGCGGTCCTCGCCCGGGCGTGCACCCGTACGCAGGCTGCGCGCCACTGTCGGACCGCGCGTTCGTCCAGCCCCAGGGCGCGGACCACGGCCACGACCAGCTCCTGGTTGAGCCGTCGCCGACCGGGCCGGAACAGGTCGGCGACGGTGGACTTCGACACCTCCTGCGGCGGGCGCAGCAACGGTCCGACGCGCCTGGCCAGGGTCCGGAAGGACGGATCCCCGCCCCAGATCCGCAGGCGCTCCAGCAGCTCGACGAACCGCGCCAGATCGGTGGCCTGCCCCGGATCCGGCACGGCGTTCTCCCGCGGCTCGATCACGTGT
>NZ_JBHYKG010000448.1:0-5308 GCF_042741245.1 Kitasatospora sp. NPDC058965 | reverse complement strand
GACCCGGGCCGGCCCGGCTCGGAGCGCGGAGAGCTCCGGGCCGGCCCGGGTCAGAGCGCGGAGAGCTCCGCCACCAGGTCGTCCAGGCCGAGCGAGCCCTGCGACAGCGCCGCCATGTGCCAGGCCTTCAGGTCGAACTCCTCGCCGCGCGCCTCGTGCGCCGCCCGGGCCGCCGCCCGACCGCGCAGCCAGGCCCGCTCGCCCAGCTTGTAGCCGATCGCCTGGCCGGGCAGGCCCAGGTAGCGGACCAGCTCGCTGTCCAGGAAGGCGGTGGACAGGCCGCAGTACTCGCCGAAGAACTCGCGGGCGAGCTCCGGGGTCATCGGCTCGCCCGGGTGGTACGGCGAGTCGGCCGGGAAGTCCAGGCCCACGTGCATGCCGATGTCCACGATCACCCGCAGCGCCCGCATCATCTGGGCGTTCAGGTAGCCGAGGCGGTGGCCCGGGTCGGTCAGGTAGCCCAGCTCGTCCATCAGGCGCTCGGCGTACAGCGCCCAGCCCTCCAGGTTGGCGCTCACCCCGCCGAGGCTGACCTGGTAGGTGGACAGGCTCGACGCCACGTAGTTCCACTGCGCCAGCTGCAGGTGGTGCCCCGGTACTCCCTCGTGGTACCAGGTGCTGACCAGGTCCCAGACCGGGAAGCTGTCCCGGCCCAGGGTCGGCAGCCAGGTGCGGCCCGGGCGGCTGAAGTCGAGCGAGGGCGCGGTGTAGTACGGGGCGGCGGCGCTGCCGGCCGGGGCGATCCGCGACTCCACCCGGGTCACCGGCTCGGCCAGGTCGAAGTGGACGCCCTGCAGGTCGTTGATCGCCTGGTCCATCAGGCCCTGCAGGTACGCGCGGGCCGGCTCGGCGCCGGTGATCGCGGGGCCGTCGGTCTCCAGCCACTTCATCGCCCCCATCGGGGTGGCGCCGGCCAGCACCTTCTCCGCCTCGGTGCGCATCTGCGCGTCCAGGTCGTGGAACTCGGTCCAGGCCCACCGGTAGGCCTCGTCCAGGTCCAGCTCGGCGCCGGTCCAGTAGCGCACCCAGCGGGCGTACCGCTCGCGGCCCACCGCGTCCGGGGTGCCGGCCGCGGCCGGGGCGTAGACCTGGGCCAGCCAGTCGCGGAAGGCGGCGATCCCGTCGGTGGCGGCCTGCGCCAGCGCCACCAGCGAGGTGCGCCGCGGCTCGGGGGCCGGGTGCACCAGCACGCCGAACCAGCCGGCCGTGCGGGCCGCCCCGGTGACCTCCTCGCCCGGCGCCAGCCACTCCTCGATCTGCTCGATCACGGTGCCGACCTGGCGCGGGCCGGAGAACAGGCCGCGCTCGACGCCGGCCTCCAGGGTCTGCCGGTACTGCTGGACGGCCAGCGGCACCCGGGCCAGCCGGCGGCCCAGGCGGTCCCAGTCCTCGTCGGTCTCGGTCGCCAGCAGGGTGAAGACCTCCCGCAGGTTGTGCAGCGGGGAGCCGAGGTTGCGCACCGAGCGGAAGTCCTCGCCCGCGTCGTGCACCGCGAGCTCCGCGGTGAGCCGCTCGCGCAGCAGCCGGGCGCAGCGGGCCTCGGCCTTCGGGTCGGCGGCGTCCGCCACGGCGCCGGCCGCCTCGGCGGCGTCCAGCTGGGCCAGGGTGCGGCGGGACAGCTCGGCCGCGGCGGCGAGGCCGGCCGGGGAGAGGTCGGGGAGGCGGTCGTCCTCCGGGTTGAGCCCGAGGTAGACCGCGGTCAGCGGGTCCAGGTCGGCGAGTGCCGTGACGTAGGCGTCCGCGATGTGGCGCGGGGTGACGTCGGCGGAGCGGTTCGGTTCGGAAGCCATTCGGACATCTTTTCGCAGCTCGGGTGCTTTGCAAGCCCCTTTCCGGAACGGTGGGTGCGATTTGCTCCCGGTGCGCCCGTAGAGCGCGCCCCCGCCGCGCACTACGCTGACCGCCATGAACGACACGGAGCCGGCCGAACCCGCCACCCCGGCCGCGCGGAAGCGGTCCGGCTACCGTCGGCTCCCGGTGCAGCAGCGCCGCGAGCAGCTGATCGCGGTGGCGCTGTCGCTGTTCAGCACCCGCCCGCCGGACGAGGTCAGCCTGGACGACGTGGCCGAGGCCTCCGGCGCCTCCCGCCCGCTGGTCTACCGCTACTTCGCCGGCGGCAAGCAGCAGCTCTACGAGGCCGCGCTGCGCAGTGCGGCCACCGAGCTGACCCACCGGTTCACCGTGCCGCAGCGCGGCACCCCGACCGAGCAGCTCGGCGCCGTGCTGGACGCCTACTTCTCCTTCGTCGCCGAGCACGACGCCGGCTACGCCGCGCTGCTGCGCGGCGGCTCCGTGGTGGAGACGGCGCGCACCAACGCGATCGTGGACGAGGTGCGGCGCACGGCGCTGCGCCGCACCCTGCGCTACATGGGCGTGCGGGAGGCCGGACCGCGGCTGACCCTGCTGGTGCGCAGCTGGATCTCGGTGGTCGAGGCCTCCTCGATCAGCTGGCTGGACGAGGGCCGGCAGATCCCGCCGGCCGAGCTGCGCGACTGGCTGGTGGACCAGTTCGTCGCGATGACCGCGGCCAGCGCGCCGCACGACGGACAGGCCGCCGAGGTGCTGGCCGGCCTGCTCGCGGCGGAGTCGCCCGACGGGCGGGCCGCGCGGCTGCTGGCCGGGCTCGGCGGGCTGACGATCGGTTAGGCCCGGTCCGCCGGGCCGCGGGCGCTCAGGCCTTGCCGAGCACCTGGCGCTGCCGGCCCAGGCCGGTGACCTCCAGCTCCATCACGTCGCCCGGCTGCAGGAACGGGACGCCCGGGCGGCCCATGGTGACGCCGGCCGGGGTGCCGGTGGTGACCACGTCACCCGGCTCCAGCACCATGAACTGGCTGATGTAGCGCAGCACCGCGAGCACCGGGAAGATCATCTGGGCGGTGCTGCCGTCCTGCCGCAGCTCCCCGTTGACCCACAGCTTCAGCTCCAGTGCCTGCGGGTCGCCGAGCTCCTCCGGGGTGACCAGGTAGGGGCCGAGCGGGTTGAAGGTCTCGCAGCACTTGCCCTTGTCCCACTGGCCGCCGCGCTCCAGCTGGAAGGCGCGCTCGGTCACGTCGTTGGAGATCGTGTAGCCGGCGATGCAGGCCGCCGCCTCGGCGTCGCTGGTCAGGTACCGGGCCGTCCGCCCGATCACCACGGCCAGCTCGACCTCGTAGTCGGTCTTGGTGCTGCCGCGCGGGATCAGCACCTCGTCCTCGGGGCCGACCACGGTGTTGCTCGCCTTGAGGAAGAGCACCGGCTCGACCGGGATCGCGGCGCCGGCCTCGGCCGCGTGGTCGCGGTAGTTGAGGCCCACGCAGACCACCTTGCCGGGGCGGGCCACCGGGGCGCCCAGCCGCTCGCCCGCCAGGTCGAGCACCGGCAGCTCGCCGGCGGCCACCGCGGCGGCCAGCTCGGCCGGGTCCAACGAGGCGAGGAACGCACCGTCGATCTCCCGGGTCCGGCCGGACAGGTCGTAGCCGGTGCCGTCGGGACCGAGCACCGCCGGCCGCTCCGCACCCGGGGCGCCCACACGCAGCAGCTTCATCTGCCCATCACCTCAATCGCTCTGCCGGAACAGGGGAAATAGAGGTATATCAACGGCTCGGAAGGGCCTGCCAGGGGGTCCGGATCGGCGAGTTCCTATCAATTCCTCCAAGCGCGGGCGGCGCCGAATCAGTCGGCCGCACGGTTGACATCGCCCAGCAGGGCGGCCAGCAGCCCGGGCGCGCAGGGCTGCTCGGGCACCGCCAGGCGGGTCAGCCGGCGCTGCACCGCGACGGTGTCGGGGTGGTCCTCCCCCAGCGCCGCGGCGCTGGCCGGCAGCAGCTCGGCCAGCAGGCAGTAGGCCTCGTCCGGCCGGCCCAGCCGCTCCAGCGCCACCGCGAGGTCGTGGCAGGTCCGCAGGGTGCGCCCGTCGTCCTTGCCGAAGGCCAGCGCGAAGTGCTCGATCAGCGGCCGCAGCCGGTCCACCGCCTCCTGCGGGCGGCCGTCCAGCGCGGCCTCGAAGGCGGCGTCGGCCCGGCGGCGCAGGTCGTGCACCGCGTCGGTGGCCCGGGCCAGCCGGCGGCCCACCTCGGCCGCGTCCACCGGTCGCTCGGCGGGGTCCTTGGCCAGCAGCTGGAACAGCAGCCGGGTCAGGTCGGCGGGCAGCGCCGCCGGGCTCGGGACCGGCTCCTCCAGGTGCTGCACCATCAGGCTGTAGGTGGTGGTGGCGGTGAACGGCCGGGCGCCGGTCAGGAGTTCGTACAGCACGCAGCCGACCGCGTAGAGGTCGGAGCGGACCGTTCCGGGCTCGCCGCGCCACCGCTCGGGGGCCAGGTACGGGGTCGAGCCGATCACCACGCCGTCGGTGGTCAGCCCGTCCCGGTTGTCGCCGATCTGGGCGATGCCGAAGTCGAGCACCTTGAGCAGCTGCCGGTCGGGTCTGGCGAACATGATGTTCTCGGGCTTGACGTCGCGGTGGATCACCCGGGCCGCGTGCGCGGCCGCCAGCGCCGCGCAGAGCTGACCGGCCCAGTCCAGCGCCTGCAGCAGCTCCGGGCGGCCGGCCGCCAGCACCTGCTTGAGGGTCTGCCCGTTGAGCAGCTCCATCACGATGAAGTGGTACCGCTCGCCCTCCGCGGCCACCTCGCTCTTGTCGTACACCGCCACGATGTTGGGGTGCGAGAGCTGGGCCAGCACGTCCACCTCGCGGTAGAGCCGCAGCAGGTCGCCGGCCTCCTCGCCGGTGCCGCGGTTGCGCAGCGCCTTGACCGCGACCTGGCGGCCGAGCCGGCGGTCGAAGGCCTCGAAGACCACGCCGAAGGTGCCGCGGCCCAGTTCGCCGACCAGGTCGTAGCGACCGTCCAGCAGCTCGCCGGCTTTCATCTCTCCCCCAGGACAGGCTGGTTCAGATGGGCAGGTGGTGGATGGGGAGACCGAGCAGCGCGGCGAGCTCACCGGGGCGGGCGGTCGAGCCCGACCGGCTCCGCCGGCGTTCGAGGTCGCTTCGGTAGGACCACAGGTCCCTGGTCGCCTTCGCCACGTCCTCGTCCCCCGGCCCCAGGGTGGCGATCATCAACGGCACGAGATCGGCCAACAGGCCTGCCGCGCCAGCGATATCGTCAGCCATCCCGCGCCAGATGGCAAGGTCATAGGCGATTTGCAGGGTCTGCGGGGCGTGCGGACCGAGGGCGCGCGCGGCCTCGGTGGTGAGGCCGGTGAGCAGCCGGACCGCCTCCATCGCGTGGCCGGCCTCGCCGAAGGCCCAGGCCTGGTCCACCCGGGCGCGCAGATCGGCCGCCGCGCCGGGGTGCGCGGGCGGCGCGGCGGGCGCCGCGGGCGCCGGGGC
>NZ_JBHYKG010000447.1:0-5328 GCF_042741245.1 Kitasatospora sp. NPDC058965 | reverse complement strand
GACCCGCCGCCCCCCCGGGGCCCGCGGTCCCGCTCCCGGTACCGCGGGCCCCGTCAGGTCCGCGCGGCGCCGCGCACCTGCAGGCCGGCCAGCAGCTCCGCGGTGGCCGCCGCGACCGCGGCGACCGCCTGCTCGAAGACCTCCCGGTTGTGCGCGGCGGGCGCCCGGAAGCCGGACACCTTGCGGACGTACTGCAGGGCAGCCGCGTGGATGTCCTCCTCGGTCACCTCGGGCATGACCGGCGGACGCAGCGTCTTGATGCTTCGGCACATGGCTCCAGTCTGCCGCGCCCCACCGACAACCGGGCCGACTCGCCCGCCGCCCGGCGCCGGGCGAGCATGGGGGCATGCTGCTGGCCGAACTCGCCCGGACCTCGCGCGAGGTCGCCGCGACCACCGCGCGGTCGCAGAAGACCGCCCTGCTGGCCGACCTGTTCCGGGCCACCGGGCCGGCCGAGCTGCCGGTGGTGATCACCTACCTGGCCGGCCGCCTCCCGCAGGGCCGGATCGGCGTCGGCTGGACCAGCTTCGCCGAGCCCGTCCCGCCCGCCGCGCGGCCCACCCTGACGGTGCGCCAGGTGGACGCGGCGCTGACCGGGCTGGCCGCCGTGCGCGGGACCGGCGCGCAGGCCGAGCGGCGGCGCCGGCTCACCGGGCTGCTGGCCGCCGCGACCGCCCCCGAGCAGGAGTTCCTGGTCCGGCTGATCGGCGGCGAGGTCCGCCAGGGCGCGCTGGACGCGGTCGCGGTCGACGCGCTGGCCGCCGCCGGCGGCGCCGACCCGGCCGAGGTGCGCCGCGCGGTGATGCTCGGCGGCAGCCTCGGCGCGGTGGCCGGGGCCCTGCTCGGCGAGGGTCCGGCCGCGCTCGCCCGGTTCACGCTGACGGTCGGCCGCCCGGTGCTGCCGATGCTCGCGCAGACCGCCGGGTCCGTCCCGGAGGCGCTGGACCGCCTCGGCCCGTGCGTGGTGGACGAGAAGCTGGACGGGGTGCGGATCCAGGTCCACCGGGACGGTGCGCTGGTGCGGGTCTACACCCGCACCCTGGAGGAGGTCACCGCCCGGCTGCCCGAGGTGGTGGCGGCCGCCCGGGCGCTGCCGGCCGGGCAGGCGGTGCTGGACGGCGAGGTGGTCGCGCTCGGCCCCGACGGGCGGACCCGCCCGTTCCAGCAGACCTCCGCCCGGGTCGGCTCCAGCCTCGACGTCCCGGGCGCCACCGAGGCGCTGCCGCTCACCCCGGTCTTCTTCGACCTGCTCGCCCTGGACGGCCGCGACCTGCTGGCCGCCCCCACCGCCGAGCGGCACGCCCGGCTGGCCGAGCTGGTCCCGGCCGGGCTGCGGGTGCGCCGCCTCACGGTGGCCGACCCGGCCGCGCCCGCCGAGCGCGCGGCCGCCGCCGCGTTCGCCGAGCAGGCGCTGGCCCGGGGCCAGGAGGGGGTGGTGGTGAAGGCGCTGGACGCGGGCTACACCGCCGGGCGGCGCGGCGCGAGCTGGTTGAAGGTCAAGCCGGTGCTCACCCTGGACCTGGTGGTGCTGGCCGCCGAGTGGGGGCACGGGCGGCGCACCGGGCGGCTGTCCAACCTGCACCTGGGCGCCCGCCGGGAGGACGGCGGCTTCGCCATGCTGGGCAAGACCTTCAAGGGCCTCACCGACGCGCTGCTCGGCTGGCAGACCGAACGCCTCCAGGAGCTCGCCGTCGCCCGCCCGTCCTGGGGCGTGGAGGTCCGCCCGGAGCTGGTCGTGGAGATCGCCTTCGACGGTGTCCAGCGGTCCACCCGCTATCCGGCCGGTGTCACCCTCCGGTTCGCCCGGGTGCTGCGCTACCGCGAGGACAAGGGCGCCGCCGAGGCCGACACGGTGGCCGCGGTGCGCGCCTTCCTCCCGTCGGACCCGGCGGCAGGAGGCACCTGACGGCTGCCGGCGCGCCCGTCAGGCGGCGGGGTTCCCCGGCCGGCCGTCCACCCGGCCGGACCAGTGCGGCTCCACCCGGGCCCAGTCGGCGGCCCACGCGCGGTGTGCCCGGCGGTCCAGGGTGCGGCAGCGCAGCAGGTAGAGCCCGGCCAGGCCCAGACCCAGCGTCAGCACCCCGAGCGCCCCGCCGGCCAGGGCCAGCAGCATCAACGCGCCCGCGCCCTGCGGGGTGTCGGCCAGCTCGCCCCGGTCGGTGACCCAGACCGGCACCGGCTGCCCGGCGCTCACCGGGTCCAGCAGCTCGATCCGCCCCACCACCGGGTGGTCCGCCGGGTACGTCCAGCCGACCCGGACCAGCTCGCCGGCCCGGAACCGGGTGGCCACCGCCGGGGCGTCCGGACGGACCGGCCCCAGCACCAGCGCGTCGATCCGGTGCACCTTCGCCGCGCCGGCCCGGGCGCGGGCGGGCGCGGTGGCCACCGCGTGCGCGGCCAGCACCGCGTTGGCGGCGAGCGAGACCAGCAGGCCGGCCACCAGCAGCATCCGGGCCCGGCGGCGCGCCCGGTCCACCGGACGCCACATCGGTCGCGGCCCGCGCCGGCCGAACGCCCCGCGCAGGCTGCGCCAGACCCGCCCCGACGGGGTATGCCGCCTCACGGCCGTCCTCTCTCCGGTGCCGCTACGACCATCAGACGATAACTCAGTTGCGCGGGGCCGGAACAGGGCATTTCCCCGGCCCGGCGCGGTGGTTCGTACGGGCCCGGCCCGACCTCCGGCACCCGCCGGGCGTCCGGCGGACGCCCGCCCGACGACCCGTCCGGACCGGCACGCTACCGGCGCCCCGCCGGTCGGCCGGGACAGCGCGCCCGCCGGACCGGCGGAATTCACCCGTCGGTCGCCCGGCCGATCCGCCCGCCCAGCTGCCGCAGGTGCGCCACCAGCTCGGGCGGCTCCTCGACCCGGAACTCGCAGCCCAGCGCGAGCAGCCGGACGGCCAGCCACTCCACCGTGTCACCGGCGGTGCGCACCCGGCAGCGCCGCTCGTCCACCTCCTCCACCCGGACCGGGGTGCCGCCGAACCGCCGCAGCGCCTCCGCGGCCGGCAGGTCCAGCAGCGCCACCGCGGACAGGGTCCGGGCGTGCAGCCGCAGGCTCCTGGACACGTAGGCGGCGGCGTCCTCGGCCGGCGGCCGGCGCGGCGGCACCCGCACGCCGGTCGGGCGCGGCGCGGCGACCCGGTCCACCCGGAAGATCCGCCAGTCGTCCCGGTCGTTGTCGAAGGCCACCAGGTACCAGCGCCGCCCGGTGGCCACCAACCGGTGCGGCTCCACCAGCCGGCGGCTGGGCGCCCCGTCCGCGGCCCGGTAGTCGAAGCGCAGCCGCTCGCCCGCGGCCGCCGCGCCGGCCAGCACCACGAGCAGCTCGGCGTCCACCAGCGGCCCACCGTCCAGCAGCGGCACGGTGGCCGCGCCCAGGGTGGCCACCCGGCGGCGCAGGCGGGTCGGCAGCACCTGCTCCAGCTTGGCCAGCGCCCGCACCGCGGCCTCCTCGATCCCGCTGACCGCGCTGACCGCCGCCGAGCGCAGGCCGACCGCGATCGCCACCGCCTCCTCGTCCTCCAGCAGCAGCGGCGGCATCGCCTTGCCGGCCGCCAGCCGGTAGCCGCCGACCGCGCCCATGCTGGCCTGCACGGGGTAGCCGAGCTCGCGCAGCCGCTCGACGTCGCGGCGGATGGTGCGGGTGGTCACCCCGAGCCGTTCGGCCAGCTCGCTGCCGGGCCACTCGCGCGGGGTCTGCAGCAGCGAGAGCAGGCTGAGCAGGCGGGCCGGGGTGTCGGTACTCATGCGGACAGCATGGCGGAGAACTAGGACCGGATCTGACCTACATGCCCCCTACCGTCGTGCCATCGACATCAGCGGAGAGGGCTACCGACCATGACCACCAGTCCCGCGAGCGCCGACCGGCGCCGCTGGATCGCACTCGCGATCGTGATGACCGCGTCCTTCATGGACCTGGTCGACGTCACCATCGTCAACGTCGCGGTCCCCAGCATCCAGCGCGACCTGCACGCCACCTTCAGCTCCGTCCAGTGGGTCACCGCCGGCTACGCGCTGGCCTTCGCCATCGGCCTGATCACCGGCGGCCGGCTCGGCGACATCCACGGCCGCAAGCGGGTGTTCCTGCTCGGCATCGGCGGCTTCACGCTGGCCTCGGCGCTGTGCGGGCTGGCCTCCGGACCGGGGGTGCTGGTGGCCACCCGGCTGCTGCAGGGCGGCACCGCGGCCCTGATGGTGCCCCAGGTGCTGGCGATCATCCACAGCTCCTTCCCGGCGCACGAGCGCGGCAAGGTGTTCGGGATGTTCGGCGCGGTGGTGGGCCTGGGCGCCGTCAGCGGCCCGCTGCTGGGCGCCCTGCTGACCCAGTGGGACCTGGCCGGCCTGCAGTGGCGGCCGATCTTCCTGATCAACCTGCCGGTCGGCGTGGTCGGCCTGCTGCTGGGCCGCCGGTTCATCGACGAGTCGCGGGCCGAGCGCAGCCTCAAGCTGGACCTGGTCGGCATGGCGCTGCTGGCGCTCGGCCTGCTGATGCTGCTCTACCCGCTGACCCGCGGCCGGGAGGACGGCTGGCCGCTCTGGGGCTTCGTCTCGATGGGCCTGAGCCTGCCGGTGCTGGCGCTCTTCGTCCGCTACGAGGGGTTCAAGTCGCGCAAGGACGGCTCGCCACTGGTCGAGCTCTCGCTGTTCCGGGTGCGCAGCTTTGCGGCCGGCGTCGGGGTGCAGCTGGTCTTCGGGGTGACCTGCGGGATCTTCTTCCTGGTCTGGACCCTGTACATGCAGCTGGGCCTGGGCTGGAGCCCGCTGCGGGCCGGGCTGACCGGCATTCCGTTCTCGCTCGCGGTCTCCACCGCCGCCGGCCTGTCGGTGCAGCAGCTGGTCCCGCGGTTCGGCCGCCGGGTGCTGCAGGCCGGGGCGCTGGTGATGGCGCTGGGCGTGCTGCTCTACCTCTGGGAGGCCGGCCGGTACGGCCTGGGCATCCACTCCTGGCAGATGGCGCTGCCGCTGGTGGTGATGGGCGCGGGGATGGGCCTGATCGTGGCGCCGCTGACCGAGGCGGTGCTGGCCCAGGTGCCGCGCGAGCACGCCGGTTCGGCCTCCGGCCTGATCAACACGACCCAGCAGCTGGGCAACGCGCTCGGGCTCGCGCTGGTCTCGGTGGCCTTCTTCACCGTGGTGGACGCGGCCCGGCCGGGCGAGGCGGTCGGCCTGGTCTTCACCCACGCCTTCGGCCACGCGCTGCGCTGGCTGGTCGGCACCCTCGGCCTGGTCTTCGTGCTGATGTTCGCGCTGCCCGCCGGGGGCGCCGCCCACCGGGACGCGGACGGGGCCCGGCCGGCCGAGGACCGCGAGCCGGCACTGGTGGGC
>NZ_JBHYKG010000446.1:0-5370 GCF_042741245.1 Kitasatospora sp. NPDC058965 | reverse complement strand
AGCAGGCCGGCCATCGCGGCGGCGCCCTGGGCGTCGCCGAGCTGCGCCTTGGCGCTGCCGAGCGCGAGTTCGGCGCCGCCGGCCGGGTAGACCTCGGCCAGCGCGGCCAGTTCGGCGCCGTCCTCGGCCTCGGTGCCGCCCGCGTGGGCCTCCAGGTAGCCGATCCGGTCGGCCGTCACCCCGGCCTCGGCGAGCGCCTGCCGGGCGGCGGCGGCCAGCGCCGCCGCGTCGGCCACCGGCAGCACCCCGTCCACCGGGACGGCGTGGCGCACCGCGACCGCGTCCAGCCGGGCGTAGGCGGGCCGGCGGCCCTCGCCGCACCGGGTCAGCACCACCGCTCCCGCGCCCTCGCCGATCCGCCAGCCCCGGCTGCCCTCGCCGAAGGCCAGCCCGGCGCCGGCCACCGGGGCGGTGGCCCGCAGCAGCAGGCTCTCCGGCGAGGCGGCCAGGTCCACCGCGCCGACCAGCACCGCCTCCACGGTGGGGTCGAGCAGCAGCAGCCGGGCGGTCTCCAGCGCCTGGGCGGTGCCGGCGCCCTCGGCGGAGAGGGTGAAGGAGGGGCCGGTGAAGTTCCACAGCGAGGAGATCCGGCTCGCCATGATGTTGCCGATGTAGCTGAGCACCTCGTTGGCCACGATCGGCTCGTGCACGCCCCGGCGGGCCAGGGCGGCCAGCTCCTCGAACTGACCGTCCGTCAGTTCGACGCCCGCGGCGGCGAGCTGCTCGCGCAGCCGGTCACCCAGGCCGTACCGGGCCAGGTGCAGGTGGGCGCTCGGCTCGATCTCCATGGCGATCACCACGCCGACCCGGCGCGGCTCGGGGACCGAGCCGCCGGCCGCGGGGTCGCGCCGGTAGCCGGCGTCGGTCAGCGCCTCGTCGGCGACCTTGGAGATCAGCGCGTGCTGCAGGTTGTAGTTGCGCAGGTCGGCGGGCGGGATCCGGTAGTCCACCGGGTCCAGGCCGACGGTGTCCACGAAACCGCCCTCGGGCAGCTGCACCCGGTCCAGGCCGGCCGCGGCCAGCGAGGCGCCGGCGGTCTCCTCCAGGCCGCGCCAGCGCCGTTCGGGCAGCGGGCCGAAGGCGTCCAGCCCGTCGTGCACCGCGCGCTCGTAGGCGGCCGCGCTGGTGAGGGCGCCGAAGTGGGCGCCCAGACCGACGATGTCCAGCGCCGGGCGGTCGACCGGACCGGTGGCCGGCCCGGCCGGTTGCGCCGAGTCCGCCAGCACCACGTGGGCGTTGGTGCCGCCGAAGCCGAACGCGGAGACCGCGGCGCGGCGCCGGCCGGCCGGTGCGGGCCAGGGGCGGGACGCGCGCACCAGCGCGTCGGCGGGCAGGCCGGCGATCGGCTGCGCGACCCCGACGGTGGGCGGGAGCTGGCCGTGCCGCATGGCCAGGATCACCTTGAGCATGCTGCTCAGTCCGGCCACGGTCAGCAGGTGGCCGATGTTGCCCTTGACCGAGCCCAGCAGCGGCGTGGCGTCCGGCCCGAAGAACTCGGCCACCGAGGCCGCCTCGGTGCTGTCCCCGATCGGTGTGCCGGTCGCGTGGCACTCCAGGTAGTCGATCTGGTCCGGGGTCACCGAGGCCTGGGCGTAGGCGAGTTCGTAGGCCCGGCGCTGGCCGGCGCCGCTCGGCACCAGCAGGTGGCGGCCCGCGCCGTCGTTGGACAGGCCGATGCCGTCGATCACCGCGTGCACGGTGTCGCCCTCGCGCAGCGCGTCCGCCAGCCGCCGGACCGCGAACATGCCCGCGCCCTGGCCGGTCAGGATGCCGCCGGAGCCGGCGTCGAAGGGCTGGCTGACGCCGTTCTCCGGGTAGGCGTGCAGGTCGGAGAAGGAGAGGTGGATCAGGGTCGGGTCGGGGGCGCAGACGCCGCCCGCCAGCATCAGGTCGGCCTGGCCGGTGGCCAGGTGGTCGCAGGCCAGCTTCAGCGCGTACAGCGCCGAGGAGCAGGCCGCGTCCAGCGCGTAGCGCGGGCCGCCCAGGCCCAGCGCGGCGGCCGCGATCCGGGCCGGGGCGCCGCTCACCCGGGCGTCGTCCGGGTCGGCGGGGCCGAGCAACGGGTCGGCCGGCAGCCCGGCCCCGGCCCGGCGCAGCCCCTCGCGCACCGCCTCGTCCACCAGCGGCAGGCTGATCCGGGCCGAACCCGGGGTCGGGAACGAGTAGTTGCCGAGCACCAGGCCGGTGCGGGCGAGCAGCTCGGCGCGCCCGGCGTGGCCGCCGTCGCGCAGTGCTTCGCGGGCCACGTGCAGCGACCACTGGAAGACCGGGTCCAGCCCGGACAGCTTCTCGGTGGTCAGCAGGTAGCCGGCCGGGTCGAAGGCGAAGTCGCGGACGAATCCGCCCTTGGTGCAGTAGATCCGGTGCTGCGGGTCACCGTGCCGGGCGGCGGGGCCGAAGACCGCGCTGCCGCCCTCGGTGCGGCTGTCGGTGCCGGTCGTGAGGTTCTGCCAGAACGCGTCCGGACCGGCGGCGCCCGGGAAGAGGCAGGCCAGGCCGACGATGGCGTACTTGGTCATGGACGTTCGAATTCCCTCCGGGGTTCGGCCGGTCCGGCCCACCGGGAACGGGGGCCGGACCGATCGATACGGGGCGTCAGCTGGTGGCGAACTTCGCGGCCAGCTGCGGGGTGGAGACCAGGCTCACGCCGCCGAGGCGGGCCAGCACCCGGCCGTCGCGGCGCACCGCGGTGACCGTCACGCTCGCCGAGCTGCCGTTGACGGCGGCGGGCTCCACCACCACCAGGAACGGCTCTCCGTCCGGCAGCGGCTGGTGGAACTCGGCCCGGGCCACCGAGAGCGGCAGGCTCGCGGTCTGCTTGAACCGGCGCATCCAGACCAGGCCCGCCTGGAGCAGCAGGTCCGCGGTGCCGGGCGCGTACAGCCGCCCGCCCCAGGCCCCGCCGGCCGGCCGCTGCTCGGCCAGTGCGCACTCCAGCACCAGCCGGGACTGCTCGGCGGCCAGCACCCGGCGGATCCCGCGCAGCGCCTCGCCGTGGAACAGCGTGCCGTCGCGGTACAGCTCGCCCGCGTCACTGCCCTCGCCGAGCGCGGGCAGCGCCATCGGGTGACCGGGTTCGCCGGCCGGGTCGGCGCCGAGCACCACCGAGGCCGCGTAGTGCGGTCGCAGCGCGCCGGCGGCGGTGACCGAGCGGATCACCACCTCGGTGGTGGCCTGGTCCCCGGCCGGGGTGGCGGCCAGCCGCAGCCGGGCCGGCTCGGTGCCGTCGAAGACCACGCCCTTGTGCACCGCGAAGTCCCGCACCTGGCGGACGGTGCCGCCGGTGAGCCGCTCCACCGCGCCGATCGCCCAGCCCAGGGCCAGTGCGGCCGGCAGCACCGGGGCGTCGCCGATCACGTGGTCGGTGAGCATCGGCTCGTCGGCCAGCTCGGCCGTCTCGCGCTCCAGCACGGTCTCCCGACCCGCCGTCAGCAGCTCGGGCGCGGCCGGCGCGGAGAGCGGGGTGGTCGGGCCGAGCACGGTGACCACGTCGTGGCCGCGCTCCGCGGTGAACTGGCCGGTGAACAGCTCGGCACCGGCGTCCGGGCCGATCAGCGTGATGCCGCGCTCCTGGAAGACGGCCTTGATCTGCGGCGAGACCATGCCGCTGTCCCAGGCGCCCCAGTTGAGCGAGCCGACCCGCACCTGCGGGTGGCTGCGCTTGAACGAGCCGGCCCAGGCGTTGAGCACCTCGTTGGCCATCGCGTAGTCCGACTGCCCCTGGTTGCCGAAGAAGCCGGCCACCGAGGAGAAGAGCAGCACGTGGCGCAGCCGGTCGGTGTCCAGCGCGTCCAGCAGGGAGCGCAGCCCGCCCAGCTTGGCGGCGAAGACCCGCTCGATCTCGGAGGCCTTCTTCTGCGCGATCAGCTGGTCGGCCAGCACCCCGGCACCGTGCACCAGGCCGGTCACCCGGTGCGCGTACGGGGCCAGCGCCGCGGCGGTCGCGGCGGCGTCGGTGATGTCCACCGCCAGGTACTCGGCGCTCGCGCCGGCGGCCGCCACCGCGGCCAGGGTGGCGCGCACCTCGCGCTCGCCGACCACCGCCTGGTAGAGCTGCTCGACCCGCTTCGGGGTGGGCTTCTCGTCCTGCTCCTTCAACCGGGCCACGGCGGCCGCCTTGAGCTCGGCGGCGCCGGTCACGCCCCGCGCCCAGGCCGGCTCCTCGCCCAGTGCGGTGCGGCCGAGCAGCAGCAGTCCGGGCCGGTGGGTGCGGGCCAGCTCGACCACGCAGCGGGCGGTGATGCCGCGCCCGCCGCCGGTGACCACCAGCAGGTCCTCGGGGCCGAGCTCGGCCACCCGGGCGTCGGCCGGGCGGGCCGGGTGCGCCGGGCGCTCGGCCAGGGTCAGGCGGTGGCGCCGGCCGTCGGCGGACCTGGCCACCTGGACCGGGTCGGGCTGGACGTCCTGGCACTCGGCCAGGACCAGCTCGGCGCACCGCTCGGCGGTCAGGCCGGGAGCCAGGTCGACGGCCCGGCAGAACAGCTCGGGCGCCTCCACCGCGAGGGTCTTGACCAGGCCGCCGTAGCCGCCGGCCGGGGTCAGCTGCTCGGCCACGCCGGTCAGGCCGAAGGCGCCGTCCAGCCGGGTGACGGTGACGAAGCCGGCCCGCCCCCCGGCGGCCTGCCGGCGCAGCGGCTCGACCAGGTGCCGGGCCACCAGCAGGGTGTGCGCCAGGCGGCGCAGGCCCTCGGCCCAGTCGGTGTCCTGCCGGGTGCCGAAGGCCAGCACCAGGCTGACCGGCTCGGCCAGCAGCTGCTCGGTGCGCTCGGCCAGCTCGGTGGGACCCCAGCCGGTGAGCGGGTGGTCCTGGGCGCCCTCGATGGTGCGGGAGACGCCCGGCAGGCGCAGCACCTTCAGCTGCCAGCCGGCCGCGCGCAGCCGGGCGGCCACGGCGGGGGCCGGCTCGCCGCCGTCGTCCACCAGCAGGGCGGTGGCGCCGGCCGGGTAGGCGGCCACCAGCTGGTCGGGGTGCGGGAGTTCGGCGAGCGCGGCCTGGGCGCGGCCGATCCCGGCGGGGCGCGGGGCGGGCTTGGGGCGGGCCGGCGCGGCGGGCGCCTCGGACACGACCGGGGCGATGGTGGCCGGCGCGACGGCGGTCGGCGCGGCGGCGGTCGGCGCGGTCCCGCCGGTGGCCCCGGTCATGAAGTCGACGATCTGACCGAGCGTGCGCAGCTCGCCGAGCTGCTCCGGACCCACCGCCGCATCACTCGGGAAGCGCTCGGACAGCACACCCATGATCTCGACCCGCTTGATCGAGTCGATCCCCAGATCCGCCTCGACATCCATGCCCAACTCGAGCATCTCCGCCGGATAACCCGTCTTCTGCGACACCACCTCCAACAGCGCCCGGGTGACCTGGTCCGCCGTCAC
>NZ_JBHYKG010000445.1:0-5394 GCF_042741245.1 Kitasatospora sp. NPDC058965 | reverse complement strand
GCACCCTCCCCCAAACGACAACGTCGGCCTTCAAGACCACAACCAGGTCTTGAAGGCCGACGTCACGCGCAGGCCCCGAATTCGCCAACAGCATCAGCCGTGCTGCCCGGGGCCCTCGTGCGCGCTGTCGGCGGGGGCGCCGCCTGGCCGCCTACAGGAAGGAGCGGATCTGGATCGTCTCGGTCCGGCCCGGTCCGACGCCGATCGCCGAGATCGGCGCACCGGACATCTCCTCCAGCGCCTTCACGTACGCCTGCGCGTTCTTCGGCAGGTCGTCGAAGGTCTGCGCCTTGCTGATGTCCTCGGTCCAGCCGGGCAGGTTCTCGTAGATCGGCTTGGCGTGGTGGAAGTCGGTCTGGCTGTACGGCAGCTCCTCGACCCGGCGGCCGTCGATCTCGTACGCCACGCAGACCGGGATCTGCTCCCAGCCGGTCAGCACGTCCAGCTTGGTGAGGAAGAAGTCGGTCAGGCCGTTGACCCGGGTGGCGTACCGCGCGATCACGGCGTCGAACCAGCCGCAGCGGCGGTCCCGGCCGGTGGTGACGCCGCGCTCGCCGCCGATCCGGCGCAGCGCCTCGCCGTCCGCGTCCAGCAGCTCGGTCGGGAACGGGCCGGAGCCGACCCGGGTGGTGTAGGCCTTGAGGATGCCGATCACCCGGTCGATCTTGGTGGGCCCGATGCCGGAGCCGGTGCAGGCGCCGCCCGAGGTCGGGTTCGACGAGGTCACGAAGGGGTACGTGCCGTGGTCCACGTCCAGCAGGGTGCCCTGGCCGCCCTCCAGCAGCACGACCTTGTCCGCCTTCAGCGCCTCGTCCAGCACCAGGGTGGTGTCGGCGAGGAACGGGCGGATCTTGTCGGCGAAGCCCAGGTACTCCTGGACCACCAGCTCGGCCGGCATCGCGCGGCGGTTGTAGAGCTTCACCAGGATCTGGTTCTTGTGGTCCAGCGCCGCTTCGACCTTCTGGATCAGGATCGACTCGTCGAAGAGGTCCTGGACCCGGATGCCGATCCGGTTGATCTTGTCGGCGTAGGCCGGGCCGATGCCGCGACCGGTGGTGCCGATCTTGCGCTTGCCCAGGAACCGCTCGGTGACCTTGTCCAGGGTCCGGTGGTAGGGCGTGATCAGGTGGGCGTTGCCCGAGATCAGCAGCTTGGAGGTGTCGATGCCGCGGGCGTTCAGCCCCTCCAGCTCGGCGAGCAGCACGGCCGGGTCGATCACCACGCCGTTGCCGATCACCGGCACGACGTTGGGGCTGAGGATGCCGGAAGGCAGCAGGTGCAGGGCGTACTTCTGGTCGCCGATGACCACCGTGTGACCGGCGTTGTTGCCACCCTGGTAGCGGACGACGTAGTCGACGGAGCCGCCGAGCAGGTCGGTGGCCTTCCCCTTGCCCTCGTCTCCCCACTGGGCACCAACGAGCACGAGTGCCGGCACAGGCGTACACCCCTTCCGGTTGGGGCATCCTGCGTAGGCCGCAGTCTGCCCCGAGATAGACGAAGCCCCTGGCGCAATAGCGCAAGGGGCTCTTGCACCGAGAGATTACCCGAGGAAGGACCGGTCGTGTCGTTCCAGTCCACGTCCGCACCCCCGCCGCCCGACGCCCCGCAGCCGCCGGGGCCCCTCCCCCTGCTGGTGCTGCTGGACCCGGCGGCGCGGGAGGCCGACGGCGAGGCGGTGCGGATCGCCCGGGACGTGCTGACCGGGGGCGCGGACGTGAAGGTCGTGGTGCCGGAGAGCGCCGCCGAGCTGGAGCGGGTGCTCTCGCACCGCGGCCGGCGCCGTCCGGTGGTGGTGGGCTCCGACCTCGCGCTCCAGCGGGTGGTGCAGGTGCTGCACCAGCAAGGGGAGTTGGCGAACTGTCCGGTCGGGCTGGTGCCGGTCGGCCAGGGGCGCGAGCTGGCCCTCGCGCGCTCCCTCGGGGTGCCCGTGCAGCCGGTCGCGGCGGCCCGGGCGGTGCTCACCGGAAGCCCGCGCAGCTTCGGGTTGCTGCTGGACGACGGGGACGGCGTGGTGCTCGGCGAGGTGCGGATCCCCGGTCGCGCACAGGGCCATTCGGGCGGCTGGCGTTCGCTGTGGGCGAAATTGATTGCGGCCGAGCAGGTGGACCCGCACGGCGAGTGGCTGCGGGTGGAGGCGGACGGGCGCCCGCTCGGCGGCGCCGACCGTCCGCCGAGGCTGGTCGCGCTCCGGCTGCCGGCCGGATCGACCGCCGCCGAGGTGGTGGTCCGCCCGGCCGGTCCGGGCCGCACGCTGCTGCGGGTGCGGGCCTCCAGCGTCACGGTGGCCGGCCGCACCTTCGGCTACGAGGCGGACGGCTGCCCGGCCGGCCCGGTCCCCACCCGCACCTGGACCGCCCAGCCGAGCGCCTGGGGGCTGCTGCTGCCCGCGACGTGAGGCAGCTCACCGTCGACCCCGGTTCCCCTGCGCCGCCTGCCCGAGCGCTGTGGTAAGGGGCTGCCTCTACGCGCGTCACCAGGGGAATCGCCAGGCCCGGGGCCCTCCCGGCTGCGGAAGCCTGTGGCAACTGCCCTAGACTCGAAGGCGTGCCACGTGGTGACGGAAGACTCAACCACGATCTTCTTCCCGGCGAGAAGGGCCCCCAGGACGCTTGCGGCGTCTTCGGTGTCTGGGCTCCCGGCGAGGAGGTCGCCAAGCTCACGTACTTCGGCCTCTATGCCCTGCAGCACCGCGGTCAGGAATCCGCGGGCATCGCAGTGAGCAATGGCTCCCAGATTCTCGTCTTCAAGGACATGGGACTCGTCTCCCAGGTCTTCGACGAGGCAGCTCTGGGGTCCTTGCACGGGCATATCGCCGTCGGACATGCCCGCTACTCGACCACCGGGTCCTCGGTCTGGGAGAACGCCCAGCCGACGTTCCGGGCGACCGCGCACGGTTCGCTCGCGCTCGGTCACAACGGCAACCTGGTCAACACCGCGGAGCTGGCGACCATGGTCGCCGAGCTGCCCGGTGAGGAGCACGTCTCGCGCTCCGGCCGGACCGCCGCGACCAACGACACCGACCTGCTCACGGCGCTGCTCGCCGGCCACCCCGACCTGACCATCGAGGAGACCGCCCGCCGGGTCCTGCCCGACGTGCGCGGCGCGTTCTCGCTGGTCTTCATGGACGAGCACACGCTCTACGCCGCCCGCGACCCGCAGGGCATCCGCCCGCTGGTGCTGGGCCGGCTGGAGCGCGGCTGGGTGGTCGCGTCCGAGACCTCGGCGCTGGACATCTGCGGCGCCTCCTTCATCCGCGAGGTGGAGCCGGGCGAGCTGATCGCCATCGACGAGAACGGCATCCGCACCTCGCGGTTCGCCGAGGCCAAGCCCAAGGGCTGCGTCTTCGAGTACGTGTACCTGGCCCGCCCGGACACCTCGATCGCCGGCCGCAACGTCTACCTCTCCCGGGTCGAGATGGGCCGCCGCCTGGCCGCCGAGGCGCCGGTCGAGGCCGACATGGTGATAGCGACCCCCGAGTCGGGCACCCCCGCCGCGATCGGCTTCGCCGAAGCCAGCGGGATCCCGTTCGGCGCCGGCCTGGTGAAGAACGCCTACGTCGGGCGCACCTTCATCCAGCCCAGCCAGACCATCCGCCAGCTCGGCATCCGGCTCAAGCTCAACCCGCTGCGCGAGGTGATCGCCGGCCGGCGCCTGGTCGTGGTGGACGACTCCATCGTCCGCGGCAACACCCAGCGCGCCCTGGTGCGGATGCTGCGCGAGGCGGGCGCCGCCGAGGTGCACATCCGGATCTCCTCGCCGCCGGTGAAGTGGCCCTGCTTCTTCGGCATCGACTTCGCCACCCGCGCGGAGCTGATCGCCAACGGCATGACGGTGGAGGAGATCGGCCGCACCCTGGGCGCCGACTCGCTCGCCTACATCTCGATCGACGGGATGATCGAGGCCACCGCCCAGCCCAAGGAACGGCTCTGCCGCGCCTGCTTCGACGGCGAGTACCCGATGGAGCTGCCCGACCCGGCACTGCTCGGCAAACTGCTGCTCGAAGCGGAGATCGCCGGCAGCCAGCAGCCGCCCGCCACCCGGGGCAAGCCGACCGGCTCCGACCTCGACGGGGTCCAGTCCCTGCTCGGCGGCCACGGAGCCGCCGACGCGCTGCGCCGACCGTAGTACCCAGGCGGGGCCCCAACCGGGGCCCCGTCGCAGTTCACCCCCACTTGACCCGAGAGGGCCGCACGCAGTGACCAGCAACGAGAGTGGCGCCACCTACGCCGCCGCCGGAGTCGACATCGAGGCGGGCGACCGCGCCGTCGAGCTCATGAAGCAGTGGGTGAAGAAGACCAACCGCCCCGAGGTGGTCGGCGGTCTGGGCGGCTTCGCCGGTCTGTTCGACATCTCCGCCCTCAAGCGCTACGAGCGCCCGCTGCTGGCCTCGGCCACCGACGGGGTCGGCACGAAGGTCGCGCTGGCCGCCGCCATGGACAAGCACGACACCATCGGCCACGACCTGGTCGGCATGGTGGTGGACGACCTGGTGGTGTGCGGTGCCGAGCCGCTCTTCATGACCGACTACATCTGCGTCGGCAAGGTCCACCCGGAGCGGGTCGCCCAGATCGTCAAGGGCATCGCCGAGGGCTGCGTGCTGGCCGGCTGCGCGCTGGTCGGCGGCGAGACCGCGGAGCACCCGGGCCTGCTCGGCCCGGACGAGTACGACGTGGCCGGCGCCGGCACCGGCGTGGTGGAGGCCGACGCGCTGCTCGGTGCCCACCGGGTCCGGGCCGGCGACGTGGTGATCGCGATGGCCGCCTCCGGCCTGCACTCCAACGGCTACTCGCTGGTCCGCCACGTGCTGCTCAACCAGGCCGGCTGGAAGCTGGACCGCGAGGTGGCCGAGTTCGGCCGCACCCTCGGCGAGGAGCTGCTGGAGCCGACCCGGATCTACTCGCTGGACTGCCTGGCGCTCACCCGGGCCACCGAGGTGCACGCCTTCTCGCACGTCACCGGCGGCGGCCTGGCGGCCAACCTGGCCCGGGTGATCCCGGCCGACCTGCACGCCCGGCTGGACCGCGGCACCTGGACCCCGATGCCGGTCTTCCAGACCGTCGCCGAGGTGGGCCGGATGCAGACCCTGGAGATCGAGAAGACGCTCAACATGGGCATCGGCATGGTCGCCGTGGTCCCGCCGGAGTCGGTGGACGTGGTGCTCTCGGTGCTGGCCGACCGCGACGTCGAGGCCTGGCTGCTGGGCGACATCGTGGAGCGGGCCGCCGAGCACGCCGACGGCGCGGCGCTCTACGGCGACTACGCCCGCTAGGACCCGGTCCGGCGAGGCGGCTGCGGCCGGGCCCCCAGCGGGGGCCCGGCCGCCCGGCCGTCCCGGCCGCACCCCCTGCGGTCACGCCGAAAAACCGCCCCGCGCCCGGGGGGCGCGGACCGGTC
>NZ_JBHYKG010000444.1:0-5403 GCF_042741245.1 Kitasatospora sp. NPDC058965 | reverse complement strand
TGGACGCTCCGGGTGCGGCGCGGGGGGTCGGACTTGTAACCGGGGCGGGATGTCCATGGGGTCGACTTCCCGCGCCGGGCACGGGGGTTGGGGTGGAACTCGGCGAACTCAGTTCTTCTCGGCGGCGATCTTGGCGCGCACCTGGTCCATGTCCAGCCCCTTGGCCTGCTGGATGATGTCCTCCAGGGCGGGGGCGGGCAGCGCACCGGGCTGGGCGAAGATCAGCACGTTCTCCCGGATGATCGCCAGGGTCGGGATCGAGGTGATGCCGAAGGCGGCCGCGAGCTCCTGCTGCGCCTCGGTGTCCACCTTGCCGAACACCAGGTCAGGGTGGGCCTCGGCGGCCTTGTCGTAGACCGGGGCGAACTGGCGGCAGGGCCCGCACCAGGACGCCCAGAAGTCGATCAGGACGAAGGAGTCCTGGTTGACGACCTCGTCGAAGTTGTCCTTGGTGAGTTCCACGGTAGTCATGGCTGGCTCAACCGGGGGCGCGGGTGAACTATTCCGGAGCCGCCGCGGAGCTGTCCCGGTAGGTCTCCAGCAGCCGCAGCCAGACCTCGCTGACCGTCGGGTACGCCGGGACGGCGTGCCAGAGGCGCTCCAGCGGGACCTCGGCGGTGACCGCGACCGTGGCCGCGTGCAGCTGCTCGCCCGCGCCGGGGCCGACGAAGGTGACCCCGAGCACCACCCGGCGGTCCTCGTCCACCACCATCCGGGCCCGCCCGGTGTACCCGTCCGCCTGCAGCGAGGCGCCGGCCACGCGTCCGAGGTCGTAGTCGACCACCCGGACCCGGTGCCCGGCCCGCTCGGCCTGCTCGGCGGTCAGGCCCACCGCCGCGACCTCCGGCTCGGTGAAGACCACCTGCGGCACGGCCGCTTGGTCGGCGGTGGCCACGTGCGCGCCCCAGGCCGCCGTGTCCAGCGGCCGGCCCTGCGCCAGCGCGCCGATCGCGGCGCCGGCGATCCGGCCCTGGTACTTGCCCTGGTGGGTGAGGAGCGCGCGGTGGTTGACGTCGCCGGCGGCGAACAGCCAGCCGCCCTCGACCCCGCGGACCGCGCAGGTGTCGTCCACCGCCAGCCAGTCGCCGTCGGTGAGGCCGACCGTGGCCAGGCCGAGGTCGTCGGTGCGCGGGGCGCGGCCGGTGGCGTACAGCACTTCGTCGGCGGTGAGCGCGGAGCCGTCGGTCAGCTCGACGGTCACCTGGCCGATCTCGTCGCGCTGGACCCGGGCCACCTCGGCGCCGAACCGCACCGCGACCCCGGCGGCGCGCAGGCCGTCCGCGACCAGCTCGCCGGCGAACGGCTCGGTGCGCGGGAGCAGGCCCCGGCCGCGGACCAGCAGGGTCACCCGGGAGCCGAGCGCCTGCCAGGCGGCGGCCATCTCCACGGCCACCACGCCGCCGCCGACGACCAGCAGGCTGCCCGGCACGGTGAGCGAGCTGGTGGCGTCGCGGCTGGTCCACGGCTCGGCCTCGGCCAGGCCCGGCACGTCCGGCAGGGCGGCCCGGGAGCCGGTGCAGACGGCGACGGCGTGCCGGGCGGTGAGCACCAGCTCACCGCCGTCGGGGGTGCGGACCGCGACCCGGCGCGGGCCGGCCAGCCGGCCGTGGCCGCGGACCAGGTCGGCGCCGATCCCGTCCAGCCAGCCGACCTGGCCGGTGTCCTTCCAGTGCGAGGCGAAGGAGTCGCGGCGGTCCAGCACGGCCTGCGCGTCGAGGGTGCCGGTGACGGCCTCCCGGGAGCCGGCCACGGCGCGGGCGGCGGCCAGCGCGGCGGCCGGGCGGAGCAGCGCCTTGCTGGGCATGCAGGCCCAGTAGGAGCACTCGCCGCCGACCAGTTCGGCCTCCACCAGCACCGTGCTGAGGCCGGCGGCCCGGGTGCGGTCCGCGAGGTTCTCCCCGGTGGGGCCTGCGCCGAGCACGATGACGTCGTATGCGGTCTCGCTGGTCATGGGCGGGTCCCTCCCGGCGGTGACGGTCCGTCAGCCATCCTCGCACGGGCGGTCGGGAGCAGGGGACAGGACGGGGCGGGGGTCAGAGCGCCTTCTGCCGCTGCAGGTAGGTGAACGCCGCCCACCCCGGCAGCACCGGCAGCACCAGGCTGATCAGCCGGTACAGCACGACCGCCGCGAACGCCGGGGTGGACCCCAGCTGGGCGGTGCTGACCAGCAGCGCCGCCGTGGCCGCCTCCACGCCGCCGACGCCCGCCGGGGTCGGGATCACGTTGCCGATGGTGTTGCCCAGCAGCAGGGCCACCGCGACGGCGGCGAACGCGGGCTGCTGGCCGGTGGCCCGCACGCAGCAGTAGAGGGTGGTGACCAGGGTCATCGAGATGAGCACCTGACCGATCACGCCGACCGCCAGGTGGCGCGGGTGCCGCAGCAGTTCGCGCAGCCGCACCAGCGAGCCCTCGGTCAGCGGCCGCAGCCGCTCCAGCGCCCAGTGCCGCAGCCGGGGCACCGCCAGCGCCGCCAGCAGCAGCAGGCCGGCCGCGATCCCGCACCCGATCATCACCTCGTCCAGCACCCGGGTGCCCTGGTCGGCGGAGGAGTCCGAGCGGCCGGGCCGGAAACCGGTGAGCCAGAGGAAGAAGCTCAGCTGGAGCAGGTGCAGGCTGAACCCGATCACCTGGCTGGCGCCCACGCTGGAGGCGGCCGGGCCGGGCGCTATCCGGGCCTTGAGCAGCAGCCGGGTGTTGAGCGCCACGCTGCCGAAGCCGCCGGGCGCGACCAGCTTGACGAAGGAGCCGGCCACCTGGGCCAGGCCGGCCCGGACCAGCCCGATCCGCTCCGGCACGAAGCCGAGGAAGCCCATGGTGGCGGCCGGGTAGCTGGCGACGTAGGCGAGCAGGGCCAGCGCCAGCCAGGTCGGGTCGGCGCCGAGCACCAGGCGGACCGGATCCACCTGGGAGTCGGTGCCCTGCGCGTACAGCAGGGCGGCGAAGGCCGCGCCGCCCACCACGGTGATCACCGTGCGGGGCCGGAGCCAACGGCCGGGCCTGGTCTGCGATATCCCCCTCGTCACCCGAGCATGGTCCCACGCCCGGCTTTCGTTCCGCTTGACCTTCCGCGGTCAGGAGCCGTACTTCCGTACGTGGGGACCTCGTCCCCGCGAACCCGTGCGACCCGGTGCCCGGGGGCCCGTGTAAGGAGCGCGTAATCCGCCGTCTCGTGCCGGTCGGCCCCCGCGTGCCATACTCCCGCTCATGACCTCCTGCCCGACCACCCGGACCCTGCGCGCGGCGCTCTTCGCCGCGCTCGCGGTCCCGTTGGCGGCGGCGGGACAGGTCGCCGTCACCGGGCAGCCGCTGCCCGGCACGGTGCTCGCGGGAGCCGCGCTGGCCGTCTTCGCGGTGGCGGCGCTGCTGGCCGGGACCGAGCGCGGGTTCGCGCAGATCGCGGCGGCGCTGCTGCCGGTCGAGCTGCTGCTGAACACCACCTTCAACCTGGGCCAGGCGACCTGTGCCCGGCCCGATCCGAGCCGGGCGCACGGCCTCGACCTGGTGGTCTGCGGCGGCGGCTCGGTGGGCGGTGGCGCGGGCGGTCTGACGGCCGCGCCCTGGCTGCTCGAACTGACGCTGCTCGGGGTCCACCTGGCGGTCAGCCTGCTCGGCGCGCTCTGCCTGCGGCTGGCCGACCTGGCGCTCGTCCGGCTGCCCGAACTGCTGCACGCGCTGGGCCGGTTGGTCCCGGGTGCGCTGCGCGCCCTGCTGCTGGCCCCGCTGCCGGTCCGGCCGGCGCCGGGCGTGCCGCTGCCGCAGCCGCGGCCGGAGCACGCGCCCACCGAGGACCTGCCGCTCGCCCGCGACCGTCGCCGGGGTCCGCCGGCGTCCTTCGCGCTCGCCTGCTGACGCCCCGCCACGCGCTGTCGTGGCGGCGGGCGCGGGCGCGCGCCGCCGACGCCCACCCCACAGCGACGTGAGCGGCCCCGACGGCCGCGGAATCGGACTTCCCTGATGAGCAGCAACCACCCCCGCGCCACCCACGACGAGCAGCAGACCGCCCGCCGCGAGAAGCTGCAGCAGGCCCGGCTCGCCGAGCAGCGGGCCCAGGCGGTGCGCCGCCGCGCCGTGATCGGCGTGTCGATCGCGGCCGTGCTGGCGCTGGCCGGCGGCGTGACGCTGGCGATCGGCACCGCGAAGAGCGGCGGCCGGACCACCGTCTCCGCCGACGCCGCGCCCAGCAGCGCCGCGCCCCTGGTCACCCCCGCGCACACCGGCGGCGACGGGACCGTGGTGGTCTACGGCAAGCCGGACGCGCCGCACACCCTGGCGGTCTACGAGGACTTCCGCTGCCCGGTCTGCAAGAAGTTCGAGACCGCCAACGGCGGGACGGTGCAGCAGCTGGCCGACAACGGGACGTACAGGATCGAGTACCACCTGGCCGCCTTCCTGGACGACAACCTGGGCGGCAAGGGCTCGATCACCGCGCTGGCGGCGGCCGGTGCGGCGCTGAACCAGGGCGTGGACGAGTTCAAGAAGTTCCACGACGTGCTCTACGCCAACCAGCCCGACGAGCGCACCGACGGCTTCGGCGACGTCAACCGGATCCTCGACCTGGCCGGCCAGGTGCCGGGGCTGAAGACCGACGCGTTCACCAGCGCCGTCAAGGACGGCACCTACCTGCCGTGGGCGCAGAAGGTGGCGGCGGCGTTCACCAGCAGCGGGGTGACGGGCACCCCGACCATGAAGCTGGACGGCAAGGCGCTCAACCTGTTCGACGCCAACGGCCCGGTGAGCGCGGACAGCTTCAAGCAACAGGTCGGTGCCGCGTGACGGCCGTGAGCCCGGCCGCGGTGGCGCACCCGGCCGGCGAGCGGTTCGGTGCCCCGGTCGGGTACCGGTGGGTGCTCGGCGTCGCGGGCGTGCTGGGGCTGGCCGCCTCGGCGCTGCTGACCGTGGACAAGCTGCGGCTGCTGGCCAACCCGGACTACGTGCCGAGCTGCAACATCAACCCGATCATCAGCTGCGGTTCGGTGATGCGCACCGACCAGGCCTCGCTGCTCGGCTTCCCCAACTCGCTGCTGGGCCTGGTCGGCTTCGCGGTGGTGCTGGCCACCGGGGCCGCGCTGGCGGCGGGGGCCACCTGGCGGCGCTGGTACTGGCTCGGGTTGCAGGCGGGCACGCTGGTCGGGGTGGTGCTGGTGCACTGGCTGATCGGGCAGTCGCTGTACGAGATCGGCGCGCTCTGCCCGTACTGCATGGTGGTCTGGACGGTCACCATCCTGCTCTTCTGGTACACCACGCTGGCCAACCTGCGCAGCGGGGTGATCCCGGTGCCCGCGCGGCTGCGACCGCTGGTGCGGGAGCTGGACCGGTACCACTGGGCGGTGCCGGTGCTCTGGTACGGGGTGATCGTGCTGCTGGTGCTGAACCGCTTCTGGTACTTCTGGCAGACCCTCGGCT
>NZ_JBHYKG010000443.1:0-5443 GCF_042741245.1 Kitasatospora sp. NPDC058965 | reverse complement strand
TTGTGGCCGGAGACGAGCATGACGTCGTCGACGCGGCCGAGCAGCCAGATGTCGCCGTCGTCGTCCTTCTTGGCGCCGTCGCCGGCGAAGTAGCGGCCCTGGAAGCGGGACCAGTAGGTGTCGAGGTAGCGCTGGTCGTCGCCCCAGATGGTGCGCAGCATGCTGGGCCAGGGTTCGGTGAGGACGAGGTAGCCGCCGGAGCCGTTGGGGACTTCGGTGCCGTTGTCGTCGACGACGGTGGCGGCGATGCCGGGCAGGGGGCGTTGGGCGGAGCCGGGCTTGGTCTCGGTGACGCCGGGCAGGGGGCTGATCATCATGGCGCCGGTCTCGGTCTGCCACCAGGTGTCGACGATGGGGGTGCGGTTGGCGCCGATGTGTTCGCGGTACCAGACCCAGGCCTCGGGGTTGATCGGTTCGCCGACGCTGCCCAGGACGCGCAGGGTGGACAGGTCGAACTTGGCGGGGATGTCGTCGCCCCACTTCATGAAGGTGCGGATCGCGGTGGGGGCGGTGTAGAGGATGGTGACGCCGTACTTCTGGACGATCTCCCAGAAGCGGCCCTGGTGGGGGGTGTCGGGGGTGCCTTCGTAGATGACCTGGGTGGCGCCGTTGGCCAGGGGGCCGTAGACGATGTAGGAGTGGCCGGTGACCCAGCCGATGTCGGCGGTGCACCAGTAGACGTCGGTGTCGGGCTTGAGGTCGAAGACGGCGTGGTGGGTGTAGGCGGCCTGGGTGAGGTAGCCGCCGGAGGTGTGCAGGATGCCCTTGGGCTTTCCGGTGGTGCCGGAGGTGTAGAGGATGAACAGGGGCTGCTCGGCGGGGTGGGGCTGGGGGGTGTGCTCGGTGGACTGGCGGGCGACGGTCTCGTGCCACCACAGGTCGCGGCCCTGGGTGATGGCGGTGTCCTGGCCGGTGCGGCGCACGACCAGGACGTGGCGCACGCCGTCGACCTTGGTGAGGGCCTCGTCGATGGCGGGCTTGAGGGCGGAGGGCTTGCCGCGTCGGTAGCCGCCGTCGGCGGTGATGACGAGTTTGGCGTCGGCGTCCTGGATGCGGGAGGCGACGGCGTCGGCGGAGAAGCCGCCGAAGACGACGGAGTGGGCGGCGCCGATGCGGGCGCAGGCCAGCATCGCGACGACGGCCTCGGGGATCATGGGCAGGTAGATCGCGACGCGGTCGCCCTTGGTGACGCCGAGTTCGAGCAGGGCGTTGGCGGCCTGGCAGACCTCGTCCCTGAGCTGGGCGTAGGTGAGGGTGCGGGTGTCGCCGGGCTCGCCCTCGAAGTGGATGGCGACGCGGTCGCCGTGGCCGGCCTCGACGTGGCGGTCCACACAGTTGTGCGCGACGTTCAGGGTGCCGTCGGCGAACCAGGTCGCGAACGGCGGGTTCGACCAGTCCAGCGTCTGGGTCGGCTCGGTGTCCCAGCTGAGCCGGCGGGCCTGCTCGGCCCAGAAGCCCAGCCGGTCCTCGGACGCGCGGGCGTAGGCGTCCGCGGTGACGTTGGCGGCCGCGGCGAGATCTGCGGGCGGGGCGAAACGCCGCTCCTCCTTGAGCAGGTTGGCCAGGCTCTCGTTGCTCAACGCACACTCCTCATCGAGTCTGTTCATGGCGCCCTCCCCGCGGTCAGTGACGCTCCGCGGAGAGTGGCCCCGATGCTGCGGGACCTCTCCCGCCTAGGGATTGTCCCGTGTGTCCCAGCGCACAGCTCACCAGGCGAACAGGTCGGTTGACAAGGGGCCCAGAGAAATTGGTGTAGACCTTTGATCGATTAGTGATCACTCGAGGCCGCCTGCCTCGGGTGACCCGCCGGTCGGCCGCGACGGCACGGGGCCGTCCGACCCGTGCGCACCGCGGTCAGGACGGCGCGGACCTGGGCATCTCACCCGATCGCCGTGCGTCGAACCTTGACGGCCGACACACCCGGTACTCCACTGGAACTACCAGCTCGACGGGGATCACCGTGGCACCGCGGCGGTGTTCCGAGTCGTCAGTCCGTCGCGCGCACAGTGCGGTTGCGCCCAGGCTTTCCATCGGGGTTCGACCACGACCGGCACGTCCGCCCCGACCACGGTGGACCCCTGTCGGCGCGATGCCCGGGCTGTTCCCGTGCTGGCACGGCACAGTCGTGGAGTTGATCCATGTCGGAAACCACCATCACTTCGGAAACTCCCTCCTCCGCCGCCCCGCTGCCGAGACCCGGCGACTTCGCCGTCGTCCAGATGGCCGGTGAAGTCGGTCGCCTGATCCGGGTCGGCCAATGGCTCAACGGCGACGGGTTCGCCGACTACGAACACGCCTTCCTCCTGGTCGGTGACGACGAGGTGATCGAGGCCGAGCCGGGTGGCGCCCGGCAGGCCCCGCTCGCCGAGTACGCGGGTCGACCGATCCGCTGGTCCACCGGCCACATCGCGCTGACCAACGACCAGCGCGCGGCCGTCGTCGCCGCTGCGCGCGGCTACCTGAAGGTCCCCTACAGCTTCCTCGACTACGCAGCCCTGGCCTCGCACCGCTTCCGGGTGCCCGGCAATTCCGTCCTGCGCGGCTACGTCGCGGACACCCGCCATCAGATCTGCTCCCAGCTGGTGGACCAGTGCTACCGGGACGCGGGGATCACGCTCTTCGACGACGGGCGTTGGCCCGGCTACGTGACCCCCGCCGACCTCGGCCGGCTGATCCGCTGACCGTCCTTCACCGGGCCGGCGAACGCCACCCCCGGGTGCCCGCGGCCGATGTCGCTGCGGGCACCCCGGCGGGGCGGGCCCGCCGCCGGGTCCGGTCCACCTCTCAGGCGGCGCTGGCCAGCTCCTGCCAGGCGGGCACCGCCGCGAACCGTCCGCTCGCCTGGTCCAGCACGTAGGTCTGGGCGGTGGCGAAGTCGAAGTACATGCCGACCAGCCGCAAGTCGCCCGCCTGCACGCGCCGCTCGACAGCCGGATTGGCCATCAGCTGGTCGAGCTGTTGCACCACGTTGGTGATGCAGAGCTCCTCGATCCGGTCGGCGACCGGTCGGTCCGCGAACTCGGCGGGGACCCGGACCAGCCGGGCCAGCGATCCGCGCCCGTTGCGCAGCCAACGGGCCAGCGCGGTCGGCCGCCCGGGCTGCTCGTGCACCCCGTCCAGCAGGGCCTTCATCGCACCACAGCCCGAGTGGCCGCAGACGGTGATGCTGCGCACCTCCAGCACCTCGACGGCGTACTGCACCGCGGCCGCCACCGAGTCGTCGGCCGCGCCGGGTTCGTGCGGGGCCGGCACCAGGTTGCCCACGTTGCGGACGGTGAACAGGTCGCCGGGACCGCTACTGGTGATCATGCTGGTGACGAGGCGCGAGTCCGAGCAGGTGAGGAAGAGCTGCGAGGGGGTCTGGCCCTCGCGCGCCAGCCGGGCCAGCTCGGGACGGATCAGCGGCGCGGTGTGCTGCTGGAAGCCCCGCACGCCGTCCAGCAGACGCCCGTGCGGATCGTCCTGCTGGTCGATGCGGTGGTGGCCGACCCAGGGGGTCCAGGCGCGGCGGCGGTGCGGACCGTCCTCACCGGCCCGGATGGTGCCGTCGGGATCGAGTGCCGCGCCGTCCTGATGGCTGGTCAGCAGGGCGACCCGGCCGCCGCGCGCGATGTGGTCGGCGCGCCAGGAGTGCAGCGCCTCGTAGGCGGCGTGGTCCAGGAAGGCGCCGTCGTGGCAGACGGTGACGGCCGCACCGACCGGGATCGCGGTCAGCGCCCTGGTCAGCCGGGGGACCGAGACGAAGGTCAGCGGGCCGTGGGTGTGCACCTCGACCGAGCCGTCGCTGGTCCGGGCCACGTCCACGTGGGCGCGGGTGAGCCGGTACAGGGCGAGCAGGGTGGCGGTGGCCGCGCCGGTGGCCACGCCGAGCGGGACCCCGAGCACCACCACGCCGACCACGGTGACGAGGTAGACGGTGAACTCCCGGTGCCGGTGGACCCGGCGGATGTGCGCGAAGCTGACCATCTGGATCCCGACCACCAGCACCAGCGCCGCCAGTGCGGCGAGCGGGATCCGGCGCAGGCCACCGGTCAGCGCGAGGGCGGCGACCAGCACCCAGGTGCCGTGCAGCACGGCTGCCCAGCGGCTGCGCGCACCGGCCTGGACGTTGGCGGAACTGCGGACCGCGCCGCCGGCGACCGGGAGGCCGCCGAGCAGTCCGGTGACCAGGTTGGCCAGGCCCTGGCCGCGCAGCTCGCGGTTGAGGTCGCCGCTGCCGCCGGTCAACCGGTCGACCGCGACGGCGCAGAGCAGCGACTCCACACTGGCCACCACCGTCACCGTGCCGACCGCCCCCAGCAGCCCGAGGACCGAGCCGTGCGGCAGGGCGGCCAGGCCGTGCTCGCGCCAGCTGGGGAGGTCCACCCGGGCCAGCTCGAAGTGGCCCGCGACGGCCAGCGCCGTTCCGCCGGCCACCGCGACCAGGGCCGCCGGTACCCGGACCAGGACGGCACCGATCCGGCCCGCGCGCCCGGGCAGCTGACGCAGCCTCGGCCAGCCGTAGAGCAGCCCGAGGGCGAGCAGGCCGACGGCGAGCGCGGGCGGGTGCGGACCGGCCAGCTGGGCCGGCAGCGCGATCAGGTTGGCCAGCGCCGAGCTCTGCGGGGCGCCGCCCAGCATCACGTGCAGCTGGGCGATGGCGATGGTCAGGCCGACCCCGGCCAGCATGCCGTGCACCACGGCGGGGGAGACGGCCAGCGCCGAGCGGGCCACCCGCAGCGCCCCGAGCAGGACCTGGAGCAGACCGGCGGCGATGGTGATCGCGCAGGTAGCCTGCCAGCCGTACTGCGCGATCAGGCCGGCGGTGATCACCGTGAGCGCCGCCGACGGGCCGCTGACCTGGAGCGGCGTGCCGCCGAACAGCCCGGCGACGATCCCGCCCACGGCGGCGGCGACCAGACCCGCCGTCAGCGGGGCCCCGGTGGCCAGTGCGATGCCGAGCGAGAACGGCACCGCGATCAGGAAGACCACCAGCGAGGCCGTGAGGTCCGCGGCGGCCGGCCGGCGCCGGCCCGGGACGCCCGGGGCGGGCGGGGACACCGGCGGGGCGTGGCTGTCGGCGGTGCTGTCGGTGAGCGGGGAGGGGGGAGTGGGGTGGAGCGTCATGGGCTTCTCGTCCTTCGGGGGCCGAGCGCAGTCGACTCCGTGGCGGGACTGCGCGGGGGATCGGCTGGCGGTCTCTCGACGGCCGGCGGTGGCGGCGCGGCCCTGGGCGCCGGTGGCGGGTGGCCCTCGGCAGCTGTCGCCTCCGCAGGATCTCGGTGCTTCGACCTCGGTCGAGTGTCGGTGCATCAAGAGTTGGTAAACGCTGAGTAATGGAAGCTTTGCATAGCGTATGCGTGTGCGGGAGTGCTGGCGCCGATATTCACCCTCGCGGGTGGCGCGCGGTCCGATCGAGCGCCCGGGCGCGTGCGTGGAACGCCGCGAGGGGCCGGCCGCGCAC
>NZ_JBHYKG010000442.1:0-5446 GCF_042741245.1 Kitasatospora sp. NPDC058965 | reverse complement strand
CGGGACGGCCGCCGCGAACGCGTCGCCGACCCGGTGCTGGAAGAGTGCGCCGAAGCCTGCGATCCCGATCGCGATGCCGACCTGCTGGAACGTCTCCCCCATCCCGGCGGCCATGCCGGCCCGGGCCGGCTCCGCGACGCCGATCGAGACCGAGGCGCGCGGCGGGTTGAACATGCCCATCCCGATGCCGGTGAGCACCATGCTCGGCAGCATCGCGGTCCAGCCGCTGTGCACGTCGACCAGCCGGATCGCCAGCAGGCCGCCCGCCATGAACGCCGCCGCCGCACCGACCAGCAGCCGCGGCGGGACCGCCACCGTCAGGCTGCCGGTGACCGCCGCGACGACGAACAGCACCAGCGTCAGCGGCAGGAAGCGCAGGCCGGCCTGCCACGGCGTGGCACCGAGCACGTTCTGGACGTACGAGACCTCCAGGAAGATCGAGGCCATGCCGGCCGCGTTGGCGAGCAGCGTGGCTGCCGAGATCCCGTTGAAGGTGCGGTTGCGGAAGAGCGAGAGGTCGAGCATCGCCGCCGCGCCCAGCCGCCGCTCGACCAGGACGAACACCGCGAGCAGCAGGGCCGCGGCGGCGAACAGCGCGAGGATCACCGGGCTGGTCCAGCCCTGCGCCTCGCCGCGCAGGAAGCCGAGCACCAGTGCGCCGAGCGCCACCGAGAACAGGGTCAGTCCGAGCCAGTCGATCCGGTGCGCGGCGGGCTCGCGCGACTCCCGGATCCGCAGCGTGCTCAGCACGATCGCGACGACCCCGATCGGGACGTTGACCAGGAAGATCCAGCGCCAGCCGACCCCGCTGGTCAGCCCGCCCCCGATCAGCGGGCCGAAGGCGATGGCCAGCCCCGAGACGCCGCCGAAGACCCCGAACGCCTTGGCCCGGTCCTTGCCCCGGAACTCGTGGCCGAGCAGCGCCGGCCCCACGGCGAACAGCACGGCCGCGCCGGCGCCCTGCACCCCGCGGGCGAGGTTCAGCGCGAGGACGTCGGTCGCCGCGCCGCAGGCCAGCGAGGCCGCGGTGAAGACCGCGAACCCGGCGACGAAGACCCGCTTGCGGCCGAGCCGGTCGGCGAGCGAGCCACCGGTGAGCAGGAACGCGGCGAGGGTGAGTGCGTAGGCGTCCAGCACCCACTGCAGCCCGGAGAAGTCGGCGTGCAGGGAATTGCGCAGGTCGGGCAGCGCGACGTTCACCACGGTGAGGTCGAGCATGAGCATGAAGGTCGCGATCGAGACGATCGCGAGCGTCCAGCCGCGGCCGGGTGCGCGGGCCGCGGGCTCGGCGGCGCCGGCCGGCGCACTGACGGCATCGATGGTGGCAGACATGGGTGTCCCCCTGGGAGTGGGCGTGGGCGGATGGGCACGGGCACGGGCAGTCGTCCGGGCACGGCGGAGCCGGCAGAAACGCGAGTCTTTGCTCGCATACCCCGCTCCGGAGATTACGAGTGATTGCTCGCATTCGTCAACGCACCTACCATCAGCAGGGTGAGCACCGAGAACCCCCCGACCGAGCAGCCCTCACCCGCCGGGACCGCCGAGCGCCCGAAGCGGCGTCAGGCCCGTGGCGAGCGCCGGATCGCGCTGCTCCTGGACGCGGCGGGGCAGGTCTTCGCCGAGGCGGGCTACGCGGCCACCACCACCAACGCCATCGCCGCCCGGGCCGGCGTCTCACCGGGCTCGCTCTACCAGTACTTCCCGAACAAGGACGCCATCGCCGCGGCGCTGGCCGAGCACTACGCCGACCGACTGGACGAGCTGCTGGCGCCGTTCGGCGTGGTGGACCCGGCCGCGGTCACCCTGGAGCAGGCACTGACGGCCTCGCTCGGCCCGATCGTCGACTTCCACCGCGCCAACCCGGCCTGCCTGTCCCTGTTCATCGGCCCCAACGCGCCGGGCCACATGATGGACCTGCAGGCGCCGCTGATGGCCCGCACGCACGCCCGGATCCAGGCCCTGCTCACGCTCTACGCCCCGGACCTGCCGGCCGGGCGGCTGCAGGTGGCCGCGGCGGTGACGCTGGCCGCCTACAAGGGCGTGCTGCCCCTCCTGGTGGAGGCACCGCCGGAGCGGGCCCCGGAGCTCACCGAGCAGTTGAAGCTGCTGCTGCTCGGCTACTTCGACCGCCTGCTCGGCATCCGGGCCTGAAGCGCTCGGCCGGCTCGGCCGCCGACCGGACCGGACCGCCACGCCGTCCGGACGCTGCCACCGCGGTGGCCGGACGCTGCTGCCGCGGTGGCCGCCGGGCCAACCGCGAGGCCGAGCCAAGTTGCCTATACATGAAGACTCTTGATGCCCGAGTCGGCGCCGCTCCCGCCCTGTTCCGAACAGAGTCGCACACGCTACCCTGACTGACGGGTAACCAAGCACCCGCGCACCGCCCCGAACCACCGCGCCGCATCGTCACGCTGAGACGGGAGTCTCACAACTCGTGCTGGCAGCAGCCTGGTTCGGGCTGCACCGCCCCGTGCCACGCTCCCTTCACCCTCGATCGAAGGCGACTCTCCACGTGTCCATGCGTACCCTCGCGCTGCCCGCACTCGCCGCCTCCACCCTGCTGGCCTTCTGCGGCTGCGACCTGCCTTCGGCGGCCGCCAGCACGCCGACCGCCGCCCGGGCCGGCGAATCCCCGCAGCTCAGCCCGGGTCAGCACCGCCCGTACCCCGCGGAGCCGGCCACCGCGCAGCAGGCAGCCGCCACTGACGGATCGTCCACTCCCAGCGCCACGGCGACATTTGTGCACACGCCGTCCGCGGCACCCAGCAGCGCGCCGCCCCGCACCACCGCCGCGCACCCCATCGCCGTCCCCACCGCCAACTCCGCCGCGCACCCCGCCACCACCGTCGCGCCGCCCGCCACGGGCCCGGCCAGGGCCACCCTCGCCAGCCCGACGGGCACCGGCACCGCCGCCCCGGCCGGTGCTCCCGCGCTGACCCTCAGCTCCTACGACGCCGCCGCCGGCCGGGCCGTTTTGACCGCCACCGGCGCCGGCGCCGCGGGCAGCGCCGACACCGCCGCCGTCCGCCCGGGCCAGCTGATCGACAGCCCGCCGACGCCGGCCGCCCCGCACGGCGCACTGGTCGCCGTCACCGGCGTGCAGCAGCAGGGCGGCGGCAAGGTCGCCGTCACCACCCGTCCGGCCACCCTCCCCGAGCTGCTCGGCGGGACCGACGCCGGGGTGCGGGCCCCGGTCGCCCCGGCGTCGATCTCGGTGCAGCCGCAGATCGGCGACCTGAAGGTGGCCTACGACGTCACCGGCATCACCAGCGCCAACGGCTCCGCGTCCGGCAGCCTCGGCCTGACCGCCAACGCCACCGTGCCGCTCCCGAACGGCGCCTCCGCCACGCTGGCCGGCTCCGTCGAGCTCGACCCCGAGGTGGACTTCAGCTACCAGGGCGGGGCCGGCATCCTCGCCCCGCAGCAGGCCCGGGTCGGCTTCACGCTCGGCGCGCACGCCGACTGGCACGTCAGCGCCGGGCTGACCGCGACCGGCACCCCGATCAAGATCCCGATCGCCAAGCTGAGCGCGAGCCCCGTGGTGATGGTCGGCGTGCTGCCCGTGGTGATCAACCTGGACCTCACGCTCTCCGCCGACATCGCCGCCGACGGCACCGTCACGGTCGACGCCGAGCAGAGCTACGACGGCAGTTGGGGCGTGCACTCGGACTACGCCCAGGGCGCCGGCTGGACCACCAGCACCGACCCGAGCAGCTCCGCCGTCTCCCCGCTCAAGCTCGACCTGGCCGGCAGTGCCTCGGTCAGGACCGGCCTGGCGGCCGAGGCCTCGGTCGCCCTCTACGACGCCGTCGGCGTCAAGGCCTCGATCGAGCCCTACCTGCGCACCGCGGTGAACGGCTCGGTGGTGCTGGACGGCACCGGCTCGGGGCCCGCCGTCAACGGCTCGGTCAGCCTCTTCGGCGGCCTCGACATCAACGGCGAACTCTTCGCCCGGATCGCCCTCCTGGGCACCACGCTGGCCGAGCAGGACCTGCCGTTCCTGGCCTACCACCAGGAGTGGCCGATCAAGACCTGGAGCACCGCCGCCGCACCGGCCGCCCTGCCCGGAGCCACCGCGAAGGCCTGACGCACCGACGACCTGACGGTCCGCCGGACCCGGCGGACCGTCAGTTTCGATCTCGCGCAATGATCGACGCGGCTACCGCACTCGGCCCGACCAGCCGATACGATCACCCAATGGCCGACACCACGGAAACCACGCCCGGCTGGCTCGCTCCCGAGGAGCTGGAGACCACCCGGGCCAGGATGCCGATCCTCTACGTCGAAGCGATCCCGGTGCGGGTGGACGACGCGGGTGAGGTCACCCAGATCGGCCTGCTGCTGCGGATCGGGCCGGACGGCACGGTGAGCCGGACCCTGGTGGCCGGCCGGGTGCTGTACCACGAGCGGATTCGCGACGCGCTGCTGCGCCACCTGGAGAAGGACCTCGGCCCGGTGGCGCTGCCCCGGATCCCGACCTCGCTGCAGCCGTTCACCGTCGCGGAGTACTTCCCGACCCTGGGCGTCACCGAGTTCCACGACCCCCGCCAGCACGCCGTGTCGCTGGCGTACGTGATCCCGGTGGCCGGCGACTGCCGGCCGCGCCAGGACGCGCTGGACCTGGTCTGGTTCAGCCCCGAGGAGGCCGCCTCCGACCTGGTGCAGAACGAGATGCCCGGCGGACAGGGAGCGCTGCTCAAGCGGGCCCTGGCCCACATCGGTCGCCTGGGCTGACGCGGCGTCAGGACGGGCGGGTTCTCCTCGCGTTCACGCAGGACCCCTTGTCGCGGCGGCGCCGGGGCCGCTAGCTTGCGGGCTGCACAGTCACGGCCCCACCGCACGTGCTCCACGCCTCATCGGCGCCTTCCCCGCCCGTTCGCCGCGCAAGGAGACACCCATGGCCCGTGCCCGTCTGCTCACCGCCTGCGCCTCGCTCGCCGGCCTGCTGCTCGCCGCCGGTGCGGTGGCGCAGCCCGCCGCCGCGACGACGCCCGTCCAGGACCCGATCCCGGTCCGGCCCGATCTGGCCTTCCAGGGGCTGGTGAACGGCAAGTCCACCGCCGCCGCCATCCAGATGGCCTGCTTCGGCCCGGTCACGCCGGGCCAGACCGGCCACCCGCTGGCCGGGCAGTACGTCGAGGCCGACACCGTGGTGCCGACCACGACCGCGGCCGGCTACACCGGCAGCGCCGGCACCAGCATCGTGGTGAGCATCGCCGGCTCGGCGACCGGCAGCGTGCAGCTGGTCGGCGTGCTGGACAACTTCTTCGTCAAGCTGGCGATCCCGACCAGCCTCACGCTGCCCTGCGGGGGCACCACCGAGGTGCGCTTCTCCCCCGCGCCGAGCAGCCCGACCGCGCGCGACTCGGTGGTCGCGGCCGCGCTGGTGGGCCAGCCCTGATCCGACGGTGGCCCGGCCCGGGGGCGCGCCCGCGCGCGCCCGGGC
>NZ_JBHYKG010000441.1:0-5448 GCF_042741245.1 Kitasatospora sp. NPDC058965 | reverse complement strand
AGCGCCGCGCGCACCCGCCCGGCCGCGTACCGCTGCGCCTGCGCCCCGTCGTCGAAGACGCCGGCCATGGCGAAGAACCCGTGCGCCATGCCGTCGTAGCGGCGCAGCTCGACCGGGACGCCGGCCTCGGCCAGCCGGTGCGCGTAGGCCTCGCCCTCGTCGCGCAGCGGGTCGTACTCGGCGGTGATCACGGTGGCGGGCGGCAGGCCGGCCAGCGAGGCCGCGCGCAGCGGCGAGGCCAGCGGGTCGGCGCCGTCCGCGGCCGAGGCCAGGTAGTGCCCCCAGTACCAGTCCACCGACCAGCGGTTGAAGAGCAGCGGGTCGCGCGCCTCGTGGCGGGACGGGGTGTCGGCACCGTGGTCGGTGTTGGGGTAGACCAGCAGCTGGTGGCGGAGCGCCGGGCCGCCCCGTTCGCGGCACAGCAGGGTGAGCGCCGCGGCCAGGTTGCCGCCCGCGCTGTCCCCGCCGACGGCCAGCCGGTCCGCGGCCAGCCCCAGCGCGGTCGCCTGCGCGGCCAGCCAGTCGAGCGCCGCGCGGCAGTCGAGGAGCGCGGCGGGGAAGCGGTGTTCGGGCGCCAGGCGGTACCCGACGCCGGCCACGGCGCAGCCCGCCTCGTTGGCCAGGCGGCGGCAGATGGCGTCGGCGGTGTCCAGGCAGCCCAGCGTCCAGCCGCCGCCGAACAGGTAGAGCAGCACCGGCAGGTCCGGCTCCGCGGTGGGCCGGTAGAGCCGCAGCGGCAGCGGGCCGGCCGGGCCGCGAATGGTGAACTCCTGCACCTGGTGCACCGGTTCGGGGCTGCCGCCGGCGGCCTGCAGCTCGGCCAGGTCGGCCGCCCTGGCCTGCGCCAGGGTCAGCGTGTAGAGCGGCGGGGTGCCGGCCGCGGCCCGCTGTTCGCACACGGATCTGAGCTGAGGATGATGGGGCATCGGAGATCCTTCATTTCCGCTGAGTCGAGGAGCCGTGGCGACAAAACTGACGCGGACTCAGTTCGCCGTGGCTTCCAGGTAGAGCGTCTCGTCGTTGCGGAAGACGGTGTCCAGCTCGGCCAGATCGGGGCGGGCGCCCTGCTGGAAGGTGCGGCGCCGCATTCCGTCCGCCGGGAAACCGGCCGCACCCAGGGCGTGGCGCAGTTCGGCCTCGTCGTAAATCCAGCGGTGGCCGTAGTGGTAGAAGATCTGGTTCAGCATGAAGGCGCGCCGCTCGGGCATCGGCGGACCGACCCGCATCAGGCGCAGCCGGCGGCGGTGCCGGGCGAAGAAGCCGCCCGCCGGCTCGGCGTAGCCCTCGACGTAGCGGGCCAGGTCGGGGGTGGTGAGCCGGAGCAGGCCGCCGGGGCGCAGCACCCGGCGGACCTCGCGCAGCCAGCCGACGGCCACCGGCAGCGGAATGTGCTCGACCAGGTGCTCCGCGTACACCCAGTCGAGGCTGGCGTCGGCGAACGGCAGCGGCGCGGCCACGTCGAGCATGGTGAACAGCGCCGATCCGTCGATCCGGTAGACCTTGCCGAATTCGGTGCGGGAATTCCCGCTGTGCATCGGCGCGATGTCGGAGCCGAGACCGCGGGGGTGCCTGGTGCGGAACGCGGCGAATTCAATTCCGTCCAGACCGAGCGCGGAAAAATCCTCGGCGGTGCGCGGCAGGGTGTCCGAAACGACCTCGATCCGCCGGCATTCGGCGAGTTCTGCGGAGAATTCCGCGAGGTGCCCGGCGAGTGCGTCCGGGTCCTCCCAGTCCCAGTCCCGGGCGGCGCCCGCAGGGGGCCCCGAGGGCTCCGTTCTTGGCGCGTCCACGTTCAAATCCACAGGGCCGGACTCCCTCCCGGTGGGCCGCGCGGCCCACTCCGGCCAGGCAGCGTAGGCGGCGGCTCGTCCATTGGTATAGACCTTGACCCCGGAAATTTCCTGTGCCAGGGTCGAGTGCCACGGGGAAAGCACCATCCAGAAGTCAACCATTACCGACTCTGTCTGCCATGGAGTGGCGTTGACTGGTTATCCCGCTCCAGCGGCCCAATTTTCCGAAGGCGTGGAAGGTTGGGTCGACCACTACCTGCTTTCCGGCGATCCCGCCGAACCCTGCCTGCACCTGGGCGAGCCGGTGAACCGGCAGCACCTGCGCCGGCTGGTCGACGGCCGGCAGCAGCAACTCGCCGCGGTCGGTCTGACCGCGGGCGGCACCGTCGCCTTACGGGTGCCGCCCTCGCTCGACTACGTCACCACGCTGCTCGCGGCGTGGCGGCTCGGCGCCCAGGTGGCGCTGCTCGACCACCGGCTGACCCCCGCCGAGACCGAACGGGCGCTGCACCGGCTGCGGCCGCAGTACCTGATCGGTCCCGAGTCCGTCGAACCGCTGACGGACGGTCAACCGGCCACCAGTGCGCACGCCCTGGTGCAGCTCAGCTCCGGCTCCACCGGTCCGTCCAAGGTGATCGCCCGCACCTCGGCCGACCTGGTCCGCGAACTGGCCTGCTACCAGCGGCTGGCGCACTACCCCGGACGCGGCGAGCGGATCGTGCTGCTCGCCTCGACGGTCCACGTCCTCGGCCTGGTGGGCGGGTTGCTGCACAGCCTGCACGCCGGCGTCGAACTCGTGGTCCCCGAGCGGCTCACCCCGCCCGGGATCCTGGCCGCGGTGCGCGCCAAGGAGGCGCCGACCACGCTGCTCGGCGTGCCCTTCTACGCCGAGCTGCTGGCCCGGATGGCCCAGCCGCCGCCCACGCCCCAGCTGGTCCGGATGATCGTGGCCGGCGAGCTGGTGCGGCCCAGCGTGCCCGGTGCCTTCGCGGCCCGCTACGGGGTGCCGCTGGGCACCATGTACGGGATGACCGAGATCGGCGTCATCGCCACCGACCTGACCGGCGAGCTGCATCCGTCGGTCCGACCGGTGGCGGGGATGCACGCCCGGGTGATCGACGGCGAACTCCACCTGGCCCAACCGGAGTCGCCCTACCTGGGGACCACCGATCCGGGCCGCTGGTCGGACGGCCTGCTGCACACCAGGGACGCCGCCGACCTCGACCCGGCCACCGGCCTGATCACCGTGCGCGGCCGACAGGACTCGCAGGTCTCGATCGGCGGCCTCAAGGTCGACTTGACCGAGGTGGAACAGGCGCTGTCCGCGCTGCCCGGCGTCCGCGAGGCCGTGGTGGTCTTCGCGGACGGCGCGATCGAGGCCTACGCGGCGGCCGAGGGCACCCCCGACCTGCTGCGCGAGCGGCTGGCGGGGGAACTGGCCGGCTACAAGCTGCCGCGCCGGCTCGGGCTGCTGCCCGCGCTGCCGCGCACCGCCACCGGCAAGGTGCTGCGCGACGTGACCGCGCTGCGCGCGCACGCCGCCGGCGCGCTCCGAGCAAGTTGACGACCCCGAGGAGAACTCCCATGCAGGACCGGATCCGTGGCTTCGTGCTGGCCGCGTTGACCGAGATGAACTACGACGTCTCCGAGGTGACCGGCACGACCGACCTCGGACCGGCCGGCCTCGACCTGGAGTCGCTGGCGCTGGCCGACCTCGCGGTGCAGGTCGAGGAGGAGTTCGGGGTGCGCTTCGACCTGGACGACATGGAGAGCACCGCGCTGATGACGATCGACGAGTTCACCGCCGAGGTGGCCCGCCGGATCGCCGCCGCCCCGGTCGGCGGCGGCGCATGACGGTCACCCGGGAGGCCGTGCTGGAGATGCTGGCCGCCTTCGGTGAGCGCGCGCCGCAGCAGGTGGACGAGGAGATCGGCTCGCTCGAACTGACCTGGCTGCTGGCCGAGGCCGAGCAGCGGTACGGGGTGGAGCTTGATCCGGAGCACCCGGGCCTGGCGTCCGTGCACACGGTGGGCCAGGCGGTGGCGGCGCTGGACCGGCTGGTCGCCGGCGGATGACCGCGGTACCGGTGCTGGTGACCGCGCTGGCGGTGCGGTCGGCGGCGCCCGACCTGCTCGGCGCGGTGTACGCGGGCCGGCCGGCCTTCACACCCGTCAACCGCTTCCGGCCGGTCGGCCGGGACACCCCGGTGGCCGCCACCCGGCCGGGCGCCCCGGACCTCGCCGACCAGCTGGTCGAGGTGCTCGCCGAGGCCGGTGCCGGGCGCTCGCCCGTGCTGCTCGCGCTGCACGGGGACGAGCGGGCCGGTCCGGTGGCCGCCCGGGTCGCCGAGCGGTTCGGGGTTGCGCCGCAGCTCTACACCGGTGCCTGCGTGGCGGCCGCCACCGCGGTGGCCGACGGCGCCGCACTGATCGAGGCCGGCCGGGCCGAGCGGGTGGTGGTGGCGGCGGGCTACCTGGTCGAGCCGGACACCTTCGCGCTGTTCGACGCGGGGCGGGCGCTCTCCCGTTCGGGGGCGGTGCGGCCGTTCAGCCGGGGGCGGGACGGACTGCTGCTGGGGGACGCGGTGGTGGCGCTGGTGCTGGAGGCGGGGCGGGCCGGCGGTCCGTCCGGGCTGGCCCGACTGGCCGGCTGGGGGCGGGCGGGCGACGGCCACCACGTCTGCCGGCCCGATCCGGGCGGCGCGGGGCTGGCCCGCGCGGTGCGCGCCGCGCTGCAGCGCGCGGGGGTGGCCGACGAGCAGGTCGGGTGGGTGAACGCCAACGGGACCGGTTCGCCGATCGGCGACGCGGCCGAGGCCGCGGCGCTCGCGCTGGCCTTCGGCGAGCGGGCGGCCCGACTGCCGGTGAGCTCCACCAAGGCGGTCCACGGGCACGCCCTGGAAGCCTCGGCCCTGCTCGAACTCGCAGTGACCATAGGTGTGTTGGGAGAGGGGAAGATACCGGTGAACGCCGGGTGGCTGGGACCGGACGAGCAGTGCCCGCTGGACGTGGTGGTGGCTGCGCCGCGCACCCTGGGCGCGCCCTACCTGCTCACCGTCAACTCCGCCTTCGGCGGGGCGAACACGGCCCTGCTGGTGGGCGCCCCGTGACGGTCGAGCTGGCCCGGGCCGCCTGGCCCGAGCCCGGGGACACCGACCTGCCCGCGCTGGCCGGGTTCACCGTCTCCAGTTTCAGCCCGCTGGTGGCCGAGACCGCCGACCGCTGCCTGACCAGGTGGCACGGCGCGGCTCCGCTCCGCGGCGCCGGGCGGACCGCCCTGGTGCTGGTGAGCAGCAGCGGGGACGTCGGCACCGCGCGCGCCGTCGCGGGCGCGGTGGCGGCCGGGCGGCGGGTGCCACCGCTGCTCTTCTTCCAGTCCAACCCGAACGCCGTGCTGGGCCACATCGCGGCGCGCTGGCTGCTCACCGGTCCGGTGGTGGCGCTCGGCTCGGGCGGCGAGCCGGCCGGGCGCGCCGAGGCCGAGCTGCTGCTGGGCGGCGGCGAGGCCGACCTGGTCCTGGTGGTCGCCGCCGAACAGGCCCGCACCGACCGGGAGCGCGACCGCGCGACCGCGGTGCTGCTCGGCCCCGCCTGACGCGCCCCGGGCCCGGTCCGCGCGGCCGGGCCCGGCCGTCGGGCGGGGCCGCGGGGTGCCCGTT
>NZ_JBHYKG010000440.1:0-5450 GCF_042741245.1 Kitasatospora sp. NPDC058965 | reverse complement strand
GGGGTGCGGGTGCGGCCGGCGCCGCGGGGAGCGCCGGTGCCACCAGGGTGCGGGTCTCCACCGGCCGCGGCCGGGGCGGGAGGACCACCGTCTCGGTCTCGCCCCCGACCACCGCGCCGAGCAGCGCCGCCAGCCGGCCGGCCGACGGGCGCTGCTCGGGCTCGCGGGCGAGCAGGGCCTCGATCACCGCGCCGAGCGGCCCGGCCCGGCGCGGGGGCGGGACGGGGTCCTCGCAGACCGCGCGCAGGGTCTCCCAGACCGAGTCGCCCAGCACCGGGTTCGCGTCCTCGACGCAGACGTACAGCAGCATGCCGAGCGACCACAGGTCGGAGGCCGGCCCGACCGCGGCGCCGCGGATCCGCTCCGGTGCCATGTACTCCGGCGAGCCGAGGATGTCGCCGGGGGCGGTGAGCGTCTCGGCGCCCTGGACGGTGGCGATGCCGAAGTCGGTCAGCACGGCGGAGCCCTCCGGCCGGATCAGCACGTTGCCCGGCTTCACGTCGCGGTGCAGCACGCCCGCCGCGTGCGCGGCGTCGAGCCCGCCGAGCACGTCCAGGCCGATCCGGGCGGCCCGTGTCGGGGTGAGCCGGCCCCGGTCGAGCAGCTCGCGCAGGCTCTGACCGGTGATCAGCTCCATCACCAGCCACGGGTAGGGCTGCTGGTCGAGGACTTCGTGGATGGTGACCACGTTCGGGTGGGTGATCCGCGCGAGCGCCCGGGCCTCGCGCCGCACCTGCTCCCGGACCCGGTAGGCCCGGCCCGGGTCGTCGGCGACGGACGAGCGCATCTCCTTCAGCGCCACCTCGCGCTCCAGCAGCAGGTCGCGGGCGCGCCAGACCGTCCCCATGCCGCCGCTGCCCAGCCGCGCCAGGAGCTCGAACCGTCCGGCCACGCGGTCACCGACGATGTGTTCCCCTGGACGGTTCATGGCGGTGTCTTCCTTGCTCCGTGCGCCGGGCGCCGCCGGCGGCGGAGCCCGGTCCTCACCCGTTCGTGCTGGTGGACCCGGCGAAGTCTGCCCGGGGGAACCTGAGGATTCGGTGAGGCGGACCGGCGGGTGACCGGGCCTGCGCTCAGGCGGCCGGGGCGGGGAGCTCGAAGGTGAGGTGGACGGCCTCGTCGTGCACGGCGGCGGCGCTGACCACCACGACCGTCGTGGCACCGAGCACCGCCGTGGTGACCGCGTAGTCGGCGTAGTGGAAACCGGCCGCCCCGACCGCCGAGCCGTCCACGACGAGCCGGCCCGGTCCGGTGCTGGGCTCGCCCGGCAGCTCCAGCCAGCTGCCGGGCGCCCGGAGCTGCCCGTCGGGCAGCAGCAGCGAGCCCGCGGACAGGTAGTGCCCGCCGGGCAGCGGGATCAGCTCGTCGGGTGCGGCGTTGGCGAGGAAGGTGAAGAGGACGGACGCGGGGTCGGGCGTGGAGTACACCCGGACCCCGGGCGGCACCCGGTGGGTGACGACCTGGGCGTGGTGGGCGCCGGCGGCGTCGGCGTAGCCGACCTCCACCTGGTGGACCACCCCGTCGGCGGCCAGCACGCCCGCCGTCCGGCGCCACTGCGGTCGCGGGTGCGCCAGGACGGCCGCCGGGAGGCCGAACGCCCGCAGCGCCCCGGTCCAGCCGGGGTCGGCGGAACCGGGCCGGTCGAAGCCCTCGGGCACGGCGCCTCCTGGGTGGCTCTGCGGGTGCGGGCGGTGCCCGTCCAGCATGCCAGACGGGCGGGGCGGCGCACTTGGCGCTGCGTCAGCGGTCAGCGGACCCGGCCCAGGAAGGCCCGGGTGCGCTCGTGCTGCGGGTGCTCCAGGACCTGGGCCGGCGGCCCCTGCTCGACCACCACGCCGCCGTCCATGAAGACCACCGTGTCCGCCACCTCGCGGGCGAACCCGATCTCGTGCGTCACGATGATCATGGTGGTCCCGGCGCCGGCCAAGTCCCGGACCACGTCCAGCACTTCGCCGACCAGCTCCGGGTCGAGCGCGGAGGTGGGCTCGTCCAGGAGCAGCACTTTGGGCCGCAGCGCCAGGGCCCGGGCGATGGCCACCCGCTGCTGCTGGCCGCCGGACAGCCGGCGCGGGTAGGCATCGGCCTTGTCGGCCAGGCCCACCCGCGCCAGCAGCTCCAGCGCGGCGGTCCGGGCCTCGGCCCGCGGGCGCCGCAGCACGCCGACGGGTGCCTCGACCAGGTTCTGCAGCACCGTCAGGTGCGGGAAGAGGTTGAAGTCCTGGAAGACGAAACCGATCCGGGTGCGTTGGCGCAGCACCTCGCGCTCGGCCCGCTCGCGCAGCCGGCCGCCCGCGTGCCGGTAGCCGATCAGCTCGCCGTCGACGGCGACGTAGCCCCGGTCCAGCTTCTCCAGGTGGTTGACCGCGCGCAGCAGCGTCGACTTGCCGGAGCCGGACGGGCCGATGATCACGGTCACCGACCCGGGTGCGACCCGCAGGTCCACCCCGCGCAGCACCTCCAGCCCGCCGAAGCTCTTGTGCACGCCGCGGATGTCGACCATCACGGCACCGCTCATCGCGGGGTCCTCGCAATCTCAGGGGTGTTCGGGCGGGCTGATCTGCGACTGCTGGATCGCGGAGCCGGTGACGCCCCACTTGCGCAGGATCCGGTCGTAGGTGCCGTCCTGGATCAGCCGGTTGACGGCCGCCTGGAAGGCGGGGGCGAGCGGCGAGCCCTTGGCGAAGGCGAAGCCGACGTCGAGCCGGTGGAACTCGCCGAGGAACCTGGTCCCCGAGGCGGCCTGGTCGGCCTGGTAGCGCAGGCCGTTGATGGTGGACATCACCAGGTCCACCCGGCCCTGCTGGAGGCTGGTGAGGGTGGCGGCGGTGTCGGAGAAGACCTTCACCTGGTAGGGCTTGCGCCCGGCGGCGGCGCAGACGTCCTTCTTGGCGGTCAGCGTGGTCTCGAAGGTGGTGCCGGCCCCGGTGCCGATGGTCAGCCCGCAGAGCTGGGCCAGGTCGGTGACCGGTGGGACGGCGGTGTTGTCCTTGCGCACCGCGAAGCCCTGTCCGTCGTCGATGTAGGTGACGAAGTCGATGGTCTTCAACCGGGCATCGGTGACGCCGAAGTTGCCGGTGCCCACGTCGAACTTCCCGCTGCCGAGGGCGGGCAGGATGCTCTCGAAGGAGGCCTCCTGGCGGTCCACGGTGAGGCCGAGCACCTTGGCGACCGCGTCGGTGACGTCGATGTCCAACCCGGCCGGCCGCTCGGTCGCCGGGTCCGGGTAGTAGGCGGAGGGCGGCGTGCCGATGGCGCTGCCGACCTTGATCGTCCCGGCGGCGCGGACCTGCGGCGGCAGCAGCGCGGCCACGGCCGCCACCTGCTGCTCGCCCGCGACCACGTCCTGGGTCGCGGGCCCGGCGGGGCGGGCGGTCGGGTCGGTGCCGCAGCCGGCCAGCAGGACGGCGGTGGCGGTGGCCGCGGCGGCGAGGAGTGCGCGTCTCACGAGTTCTCTTCCGTCAGGTGCTTCTCGAAGGGCAGCGGACCGATGTCGAGCGGGTCCGCGGTGAGGTCGAACAGGGGGGTGTACCCGGCCGCCAGGTAGAGGGAGCGTGCCTCCGGCTGGCGCGGACCGGTGGTGAGGTGGACCGTGCGGTAGCCGGCCGCCGCGGCGGCCCGCTCCAGTTCGGCCAGCACCCGGCGGGCCAGGCCGCGCCTGCGGTGGGCCGAGTCGGTCCACATCCGCTTCAGCTCCGCGGTGCGGGAGTCGTAGCGCCGGTAGGCGCCGCCGGCCACCGGTCGGCCGTCCTGCAGCAGGAGCAGCAGCAGGCCGTGCGGTGCGGCGAACTCGGCCGCCGGGTAGCGGGTCATCTCGGCGCGGCCGCCCTCGCCGTAGCGGCTGACGTACTCGTGCGTCAGCTCCCGCACCAGCGGTTCGGTGAGCGGATCGTCCAGGCCGACCCGGCGGACCTCCAGGACCGGCTCCTCGGCCCTGGTCACGCCTGGAGCGCGATCAGCTGGTGCCGGTCCCGCTCCGCGGCCGCCCTGGCCGCGTCCCGCTTGGCGACCTCCTCGCGGACGATCGGGATGACGTGGCGGCCGAAGTCGATCGCGTCGTCCAGCAGGTGGTAGCCGCGGGCGGAGAGGATGTCGACGCCCAGGTCGTAGTAGTCCAGCAGGGCCTGGGCGACCGTCTCGGGCGTGCCGACCAGGGCGTTGGAGTTGCCCGCGCCGCCGGTGGCGGCCGCCGTCGGGGTCCACAGCGCGCGGTCGTACCGCTCACCGGCCGCGGCGATCTCCAGCAGTCGCTGCGAGCCGGTGTTCTCCGGGTGGAAGGCGCCGTCCGCGGCCGGCTGCCGGTGCCGGCCGGCCGCCGGGTCGGCGGCGGCCCGCCGGGCCTTGATCGCGTCGACGGTCCGGTGGGCCTTCTCCCAGGCCAGCTCCTCGGTCGGCGCGATGATCGGCCGGAAGGCCACCTGGATCCGCGGCAGGTCGCTGCGGCCCGCCGCGCGCGCCGCCGCCCGGACCGCCTCGATCTGCTCGGCCGTGCGCTCCAGCGGCTCGCCCCACAGGCAGTAGACGTCCGCCTCGGCGCCGCCCGCGGCGTACGCGGCGGGGGAGGAGCCGCCGAACGAGACGCCCGGCCGGGGCTGCTGGACCGGGAACACGTCGGAGACGAAGTCGCGGAACCGGTAGTACTCGCCCTCGTGGTCGAAGGGCTCCCTGGTGGTCCAGATCTTCTTGACGATCCGGATGTACTCGCGGGTCCGGTCGTAGCGCTGGTCCTTCGTCAGGAAGTCGCCCTCGCGGGCCTGTTCGCGGTCGTTGCCGCCGGTGATGAAGTGCACGGTCAGGCGGCCGTCGCTGATCCGGTCCAGGGTGGCGAAGGTCTTCGCCGCGAAGGTCGGGTAGGAGACGTTGGGCCGGTGCGCCAGCAGGATCTGCAGCCGGTCCAGCTTGGCGGCCAGGTAGGCGGCCGCCGGCGCGGGGTCGGGCGAGCCGGCGCCGTAGGCGAACAGCACCCGGTCCCAGCCGTGGTCCTCGTGGGCGCGGGCCAGCCGGAGGGTGTAGTCGCGGTCGAAGGCGGCGGTGGTGCGGGCGGTGGTCTCCGAGCCGTCGCCGGTGGCGGCGATGCCCAGGAACTCGACAGGCATGACGGTGCCCCTCTCGGGAAGCGGGATGCGGGGAAGCGGGGATGCGGAACCGGCCGACCGGAACGGGTGGTCGGCGGCGGACGATGGGCGTGACGGCCGGTCAGCTGGAGCGAACGGCGGTGGTGGTGGGGACGGCAGCGTGCGTCCGCTCCCCGGCCGGGCGGCGAAGGCCCGGCCGGGGGTTCCCGGCCCGTGACGGGGCAACCGAGGGAGGTCTCCGCAGGAGAGGCGCGACGACGGCCGGGCGCGGCCGGGTCGGCGCTGGTGAGCCGGTCAGACGGCCCGCTGCCGGGTCAGCCGCGACACGCCGCGGACCACACCCGACCGAAGTCGATGTGGTCGCGGGTGACCAGGGGC
>NZ_JBHYKG010000439.1:0-5489 GCF_042741245.1 Kitasatospora sp. NPDC058965 | reverse complement strand
GGACCGGCACCCGGCGCCTACTGGTCCGAGTAGCTGAGGTCTCCCACGGTCCAGCTGCTGATGTCGGCGATGGCGATGCGGTACATGCCGCCGGTGTGGGGCAGGCCGTAGCTGCCCTGCAGGATCCGGGCGACGTGCAGGTGCAGGTGGGTGGGTCGGCCGCTGCGGGGCGCCCCTTCGTCTGCGGCGAACAGGGCGGCGAACGGCTTCAGGTGGTCGGAGGCGGCGAGGACCTCGGCCACCCGCTCGTGCCACAGGCTCTCGGGTGCCAGGCGGCCGGTGATGACCGCGCCGGGGACGACCACGGTCAGGGGCATCTGGTTGCTGTGCTCGGACTCCACCATGGCGGCGATGTCGACGAGCAGCGCATCAGGGTTCGACATGTCACCCGACAATAGCGCCCGTTGCGGTCGCCGGTGCCACCCCCGGTCCACCCGGCCGCACCCGTGGGCCGGCCCGGCCGCGCGGTCGGCCGCCGCGTGGCCCGGCGACGTGCCGTGGGCGGGGAGCGGAGCCGGTCGTTGCGGGCCGGCAGAGATGCGGGTCGCCGAGCGGCGGACGACGCTGGGAGGGGTACGCCCCGTCCCTGAGGAGGACAGCCATGTCGGTCATGGACAAGCTCAAGAACATGCTCGGCCAGCACCCGGAGAAGGCCAAGGAGGCCGTGGAGCGTGCGGGAGACGTGATCGACGACCGGACGGGGGGCAAGTACGCCGACAAGGTGGACACGGGACAGGACAAGGCCGGCGAGTACATCGACCGCGAGGGCCCGAAGCAGCCCTGAGCCGGTTCCCCGCCCGGGCGCCGCGGCGTGACCGCCGCACCGCCGGAGCGGGTGCCGCACCCTGGCGCCGTGTCAGACAGCCGTCCGAGGGCTGTCCGACACGGCGCCAGGGCGTGAACGGGCCCTGGCCGCGCGGAGCCTGCCGGCCGTGCGGAGCCCCGGCCGTACGGGGGTTGTCCTCCCTGCGGTACTGGGGCTGCCCCGAGGCGGGACCCGCCCGGTGGCACCATGGTTGACGGGGCGGCAGGTTGCGACGATCGACGAGTCCGTACACGCAACGCCGCACCCGAAGGACTCCCATGCGCAGTTCTCGTCTAGTTGCCGCCTCCCTGATCGGGGTCGTCGCCGCCGCGCTCGCGGTGTCGACCGCCGTCCCGGCCTCGGCGCTGTCCGCCCCGGCCGCCCCGTCCGCCCCGGCCGGCCCGTCCGTGTCGTCGGGGTCGGCGGACCCGGCGCACCGCCGCACGCTCGACCTGCCGGCGCCGCGCGGTCGCTACGCCACCGGCGTGTCGACCTTCCGGCTCGTCGACGACGGGCGGGCCGACCCGTGGGTGCCCGGCCAGACCTACCGCGAGCTGATGATCAGCGTCTTCTACCCCGCCGCGCACACGGCCGGCCGGCCGCCGACCGCGCAGTTCCCGGCGGCGGTGGCCGCGGCCGTCGGACCGGCGGTCGAGGGCAACAACGGTCTGCCCGCCGGTCTGGTGGACTGGGCCGCGACCAGGACGCACTCGGTGCAGGACCCCGCGACGGCGCCGGGCCGGTTCCCGGTCGTGCTGTACTCGCCCGGCGGCGCGGACTCCCGGGACTGGAACGTCTCGCTGGTCGAGGACCTCGCGTCGCGCGGCTACGTGGTGGTCACCATCGACCACACGGGGGAGGCCCCGGCGACGCAGTTCCCGGACGGCCACGTGGTCGGCAACGCGGCGGTGTGGGCGGCCTGGAACCAGGCCGACCAGGACCACACGACCCTGGCGTTCTTCACGAAGCTGATGCAGGCGCGCGAGGCCGACACCGAGCTGGTGCTGGACCGGCTGACGAGCCTGCCGGACCGGTTGACCGCGGGCATGGACCTGGACCGGATCGGGATGTTCGGCCACTCGGCCGGCGGGTTCACCACGGCGAACATGATGGCCGCCGATCCGCGGATCAAGGCCGGCGCGGACCTGGACGGCACCCTGGAGTACACGGCGAAGCCGGACGGCACCAACCTGAGCCAGGTCGCGCTGCACGGGCTGGACCGGCCGTTCCTGCTCGTGGGCAGCTCCGGCCGCGAGGCCAGCAACGTGCACGGCGAGCCCTCGTGGGCGTCGTTCTGGCAGCACCAGCGCGGCTGGAAGGCCGACGTCACGCTGAACGACTCCGAGCACGTCTCGTTCACCGACGCGGAGGCGCTGCTGCCGCAGCTGGCCGACCGGGTGCCCGCCGGGACGCTGGCCACGGCGCTCGGCACCGGCGACCCGCGGCGGGCGGTGACGGCGAACCGGGCGCTGGTGTCCTCGTTCTTCGACCGCTTCCTGAAGGGGTGCGACAACGGGCTGCTGGACGGCGGTCCGTCGCCGTACCCGATCACCTTCGAGCGCTAGGCGCCGGACAGGCCCTGGCCGTCCCGGCCGCCGGGGTCGGTGGCGGGGATCACGGCCGGTCCGCGGGCGGCGCCAGGCCCGCGGTCCGGGCGGCCAGGCCCGCCTGGGCGGCGAACAGGCGGTCCCGGGCGGCCTGGTCGAGCTTGTGGAAGTGGCCGTGCACCTCCAGGGTGACGAAGCCGTGCACCGTGGCCCAGGCCAGCAGGGTCGCCTCGTGGACGTCCGGCACCACCGGGGTGCCGAGCCGGCCCTGCTCGGCCGTGTCGGCGGCGAGCTGGACCATGTGCTCCAGCGCCCGCTCGGCCGCGGCCACGGTGGGACCCTCCGGCGGGGCGGCGTACCCGGGCACGGGGGCGCCGAAGATCAGCGCGAACCGCTCCGGATTCCGCAGCGCCCAGCTGCGGTAGGCCGCGCACGAGGCGAGGAAGCGACCGTCGAGGTCGTCCGGCGGGACGGTGCTCCGGGTCGCCCGCAGCGCGTCCGACAGGCTGTCGTACGAGTCGGTGACCAGGGCGGTCAGCAGCTCGTCCCGGTCGGCGAAGTAGCGGTACAGCGCGGGCGGGGTGATCCCCATGCTCCGGGCGATGTCCGTGAAGCGGAGGTTCGCGCTGCCGTGCTCGACGATCAGGCCGAACGCCGCCTGCTTGATCTCCTCCACGGTGGCCGCCCGGATCCGGTCGCGCCGGCTCGGCCCGCCACTGACCCCGGTCGCCGCGCCCGTCATCAGGTCTCCATCCGCTTCGTACACCGATCCGACATTGACAAACCGTACCCAGCGAGGGAAACGTTACGCTCAATTAGCAGCGTTATGAAGCGTAACGCTTTGCGGGGGCGGCGAGCCCTCACGACGTACGGAGGGCCTCATGTCCCAGGGACCGCGCGGCGATCGGCGCACCGGCGCCGTGGACACCGGGCCGCACAGACCCGGTCCGCTCGGCCGGATAGCCGGCTGGAGCTTCCGGCACCGGGGCCGCACGGTGCTGCTCTGGCTGCTGGCCGCCGGTGTCGCCGTCGGGCTGTCGGCGGGTCTCGGCGCCAAGTACAGCGCGGACTACACCGCCCCCGGGTCGGACTCCAAGCAGGCCCAGCAGCTGCTGACCCGGGACTTCCCGGGCCTCGGCGGCGAGTCGATCAGCCTGGTGCTGCACGCCGACGGCAGCCTCACCGACGCCGCCGCCCGCGCGCAGGCCCAGGACCTGCTCGGCAGGATGTCCGCCGTGCCGCACGTCAGCGGCATCGACGACCCGCTGGGACCGCGCGGCAAGGTGTCCGCCGACGGCCGCACCGCCCTGGGACAGATCCACCTCGACGTGGCCAACCCCTCCGACATGCCCAAGGCGGACACCCACCGGCTGCTCGACCTCGCCCGACCGGTGACCGGCGGAGTGCACGTCTACCTGGAGGGCATGGCGGTCCAGCAGGCCGAGCAGGGCTCGATCGGCTCCGAGGGCATCGGCATGGCGGCCGCCGCCCTGATCCTGGTGATCACCTTCGGCTCGGTCGTGGCCGCCGGTCTGCCGCTGCTCACCGCGCTCGGCGGCCTCGCCGTCAGCAGCACCCTGCTGCCGGTGCTCGCCGCGCTCATGCCGGTGCCGGACTGGTCCACCTCGCTCGCCGCGATGCTCGGCATCGGCGTCGGCATCGACTACGCGCTGCTCCTGGTCACCCGGTACCGCGAATGGCGGGCCGAGGGGCTGGAGCCCGAGTCCGCGACGGTCGCCGCGCTGGACACCGCCGGCCGCGCCGTCGTCGTCGCCGGGATGACCGTGGTGGTCAGCATGCTCGGCCTGTTCGCGATGGGGCTGTCCTTCATGCGCGGTGCGGCCGTCGCCGCGATCCTCTCCGTCCTGGTCGTCCTCGCCGCCTCCGCCACCCTCTTCCCCGCACTGCTCGGCTACCTCGGCCGGCACATCGAGCGGCTGCGGCTCCCGCTGCCGCGGCGCGGCACCCGGCCGCCCGCCAACACGGTGTCCGCCGGCTGGCTGCGCTGGAGCCGCCTGGTCGAGCGCCACCGGGTGCTCGCCGCCGGCCTCGGCGTCGTCGTGCTGCTGGCGCTGGCCGTGCCGTTCCTCGGCGTCCGGTTCGGCTTCCCCGACGCCGGGAACGACCCCGCCGGCCGCTCCAACCGGCAGGCGTACGACACCGTCGCCGCCGGCTTCGGCCCCGGTAGCAACGGCCCGCTGCTGCTGGTCGCCCAGCCGGCGGCCGGGTCCGACGCGGCCGCCTCGCTGCCCGCCGTGCTGCGGGCGGTGCCCGGCGTCGCGGCCGTCACCCCGCCGGTGCCGAGCGCCAACGGGCGCTCACTGCTGCTGACCGTGGTGCCGACCACCGGCCCGCAGAGCACCGCCACCGGGAACCTGGTCCGCGACCTGCGCGACCACGTCCTGCCGACGGTCGGCCCGGGGGTCCAGGTGCACGTCGGCGGCGCGACCGCCAGTGCGATCGACAGCACGGACAACATCTCCCGCCGCATCCCGCTGCTGGTCGGCGGCGTGGTCACGGTGTCGATGCTGCTGCTCCTGGTGGCCTTCCGCAGCGTGGCCGTGGCCCTCAAGGCGGCCGTGATGAACCTGCTGTCGGTCGGTGCCTCCTACGGCGTCGTCGCCCTCGTGCTGCAGGGCGGCACCGCCGGCCGGCTGGTCGGGATCGACAACCCCACCCCGCTGCCCGCCTTCGTGCCGGTGCTCACCTTCGCCGTGCTGTTCGGCCTCTCCATGGACTACGAGGTGTTCCTGGTCAGCCGGATGCGCGAGGCCTGGCTGCGCTCGGGCGACAACGCGGAGTCCATCGTCGGCGGACTGGCCGGCACCGCGCGGGTGATCACCGCGGCGGCGGCCATCATGGTCGCGGTCTTCGCGGCGTTCGTCCCCTCCCCGGACCTGGCGATCAAGGTCATCGGGATCGGCATGGGCTCGGCCATCCTGATCGACGCCACCCTGGTCCGCCTGCTCCTGGTCCCGGCCGTGATGCACCTGCTCGGCCGCGGCAACTGGTGGCTGCCCGGCTGGCTGGACCGCCGGCTCCCGCAGCTCCACGTCGAAGGACACGCGGAGCACTACCAGCCGAAGCCCACCCCCGAGGCCCCCCGCCCCCAGACGGCGGTCCGGTAGCGACAACGG
>NZ_JBHYKG010000438.1:0-5511 GCF_042741245.1 Kitasatospora sp. NPDC058965 | reverse complement strand
GGTCACTACTCCATCCCGGCCAGCACCAGCGGCAGCCGGTCGGCCGCGCCCTCGACCAGCTTCACCGGCACGCCCCAGTCCTGCTGGTGCACGTGGCAGGCCGGGTACTCGACCGCCGGGTCGTCGTCGCAGGAGGCGGCCATCGCCGAGACGTGCAGCACGCCCTCGGCCAGCTCGGGGTTGAGCACCAGCTCGCGGGAGAGGGCGCTGTCCGCGCCGGCACCGGCGAGCAGCAGCTCCGGCGGGGTCGAGCTGACCAGCAGTCGGGTGGACGGGCCGTACCGCTCGTCCAGCTTCTGCCCGCCGGGCGCGCGGAAGACCACGTCCAGCCGCAGCGTGCCGGGAGCCACCTCGGTGGCGGCGCGCTGGGTGCGGTGCGCCACCGACTCCACGGCCACCGCCTCCTCGGGCAGCCGCAGCCGGGTGAGGCGGTGCCGGGCCGACTCCACCACCACGATGTCCTCGCCGGCCAGCACCGCGCCCGAGGGCTCGCGCAGGTCGGTGGCGAGCGTGCTGACCTCACCGGTGGCCGGGTCGAAGCGGCGCAGCGCGTGGTTGTAGGTGTCCGCGACCGCCACCGAGCCGTCCGGCAGCACGGTGACGCCCAGTGGGTGCTGGAGCAGCGCCTGCTCGGCCGCGCCGTCGCGGTGGCCGAAGTCGAACAGGCCGGTACCGACCGCGGTGTGCACGGTGCCTGTTTCACGTGAAACCCAGCGCAGCGCCGAGGTCTCGGAGTCGGCCACCCAGAGCCGCTCGCCGTCGGCGGAGGCCGCCAGGCCGGAGGGCTGGGCGAACCAGGCCTCGGCCGCCGGACCGTCGACCAGGCCCTCGTTGGTGGTGCCGGCGGCCACCGCGACGGTGCCGGCGGCCGGGTCGAAGGCCCACAGCTGGTGCACGCCGGCCATCGCGATCCACACCCGGCCGTCGAAGAAGGCCACGTCCCAGGGGGAGGAGAGGTCCACCTCGCGGGCCGGGCCCAGGGTGGGCGAGCCCTGCCACCACTGGCGGCCGGTGCCGGCCAGCGTGGTCACCGCGCCGTCGGCCAGCCGCACCCCGCGCAGCGCGTGGTTCACGGTGTCGGCCACCACCACGTCGTAGCCGAGGTCGAGGCCCTCGGGGACCAGCGCCAGGCCCTGCGGCTCGCTGAAGCGGGGCGCGGTGCCGTCGACCAGGCCGCGCTCGCCGTCGCCGATCCGGCGCACCACGCTCTCGCCGTCCTCGGCCAGCTCGACCAGCGAGTGGTGCCCCGAGTCGGCCACCAGGTATCCGCCACCGGGCAGTCGGACCGCCTTGCCGGGGAACTTCAGCGCCCCGGCCACCGGCTCCGGCGGCACGTACGGACCGTCCCCGCGGCGCAGCGTGCCCTTGGCCCCGTGCTCCGCCTCCAGCTCCTCGACCAGCCGCTCGATCGCGTGCGCGTGGCCCTCGCCCGCGTGCTGGGCGACCACGTACCCCTCGGGGTCGATCACCACCAGCGTCGGCCAGGCCCGGACCGCGTACTGCTTCCAGGTCACCAGCTTCGGGTCGTCCAGCACCGGGTGCGCCACCTCGTACCGCGCCACCGCGTCCACCACCGCCCGGTGGTCCGCCTCGTGCACGAACTTCGGCGAGTGCACCCCGACGATCACCACCGTGTCCCGGTGTTTCTCCTCCAGCTCGCGCAGCTCGTCCAGCACGTGGAGGCAGTTGATGCAGCAGAAGGTCCAGAAGTCGGCGATCACGATCTTGCCCCTGAGGTCCGCCAGGGTCAGATCCTTGCCACCGGTGTTCAGCCAGCCGCCCTCACCGATCAGCTCGGGGGCACGGACACGCGCGCGAGTAGCCATGTCCCCATCCAACCCCACCCGGGGCGTCCGCATTCCGGAGGCCCCGGTTCCGCAGGGCGCCGCCGGTCGGGCGGCCGACCGGGAAACCGGTTGACCCGATGCGGTGACGGCTCGTCAGAATGGCCGGGTGTTCGAGAACCAGTCGCAGGGTCCGGTGGAGCCGCCGCGGGTCGTCGTGGAGCTGGCCGGTGGCGCGCCGGTCGAGGTGGTCTGGCGCAACGAGGCCGGTGGGGTGACCTTCCGGGCGGGGGAGCGGTACCTGAAGTGGGCGCCGGCCGGGACCCGGGCGGACCTGGCGGCGGAGGCGGAGCGGCTGCGCTGGGCCGGCGCGTACGCGGTGGTGCCGCGGGTGCTGGACCAGGGGGCGGACGACGGGGGCACCTGGCTGGTCACCGCCGCGCTGGCCGGGACCGCGGCGGTGCAGCCGCGCTGGAAGCGCGAGCCGGCCACCGCGGTGCGCGCGATCGGCGCGGGCCTGCGCGCGCTGCACGACGCGCTGCCGGTGGCGGACTGCCCCTTCGAGTGGTCCGCCGCCTCCCGGTACGCCCGCGCCGTCGGGCTGCGCACCGAACCGGCCCACTGGCACCGGGAACACCGGCGGCTGGGCACGGTCGACCGGGCGCTGGCGCTGGTGGCCGAGGCCCCGCCGGTCGACCGGCCGGTGGTCTGCCACGGCGACGCGTGCGCCCCCAACACCCTGATCGGGGCCGACGGGCGCTGGAGCGGCCACGTGGACCTGGGTGCGCTCGGGGTGGCCGACCGCTGGGCCGACCTGGCGGTGGCCACCTGGAGCACCACCTGGAACTACGGCCCGGGCTGGGAGCGCCCGCTGCTGGACGCCTACGGCATCGACCCCGACCCGGAGCGGACCGCGTACTACCGCCTGCTCTGGGACCTGAGCTGACCCGTGTCGCGCCGCCGCCGGAGCGCCCGGTGGTGGTATGCCGAGGGGGACAACCGCGCGCCCGAACGGAGGAACGGATGAAGTACCAGGTCAGGGAGCGGCTCTTCACCATCGGCGAGGACTTCTGGATCGAGGACGAGCACGGGGACAAGGCGTTCCTGGTGGACGCCAAGGTGCTGCGGATCCGCGACACCTTCGAGCTCAAGGACGCCGGCGGCCGGGTGGTCGCGGTGATCAAGCACAAGGCGCTCTCGGTCCGCGACGCGATGAAGATCGAGGACAGCCGGGGCGACGTGATCGCCACCGTGCGCAAGAAGCTCTTCACCCCGTTCCGCGACAAGTACCACGTGGAGCTGCGCGACGGCGGCGAGCTGGAGGTGCACGGCAACCTGATCGAGAAGGACTACCGGATCGAGTCGCACGGCGACCGGATCGCCGAGATCTCCCGCAAGTGGTTCCGGCTCCGCGACAGCTACGGGGTGAAGATCGCCGACGGGGCGGACGCCGGCCTCCTGCTCGCGGTCGCGGTCTGCGTGGACCACCTGGTGGAGGAGGACTGACGGCGGCGCAGCTCGGTGACGCCCGGCGCGGTGGCCTCGCCGGCGTCGTAGCTGCGCCGGTGGGTCTCGACCTGTTCCTGGTGTCGGTCGATCCAGCCGCGGATCGCGCCCAGCGGCTCGGCCAGGCTGTGGCCGAGCTCGCTCAGCTCGTAGCGGACCCGGACCACGGTGCCGGTCAGCACGGTCCGGGTGACCAGTCCGTCGCGCTCCAGGCTGCGCAGGGTCTGGGTGAGCACCTTGCGGCTGATGTCGCCGATCCGGCGCTCCAGGTCGCCGTAGCAGCAGCCGCCCTCCTGCAGCGTCACCAGCAGCAGCGCCGACCAGCGGTCACCGAGCCGGTCGAGCAGCGGGCGGCAGGGGCAGCGGTCCTCGGTCATGACGAGGGCAACCCGGCCGCCGGGGCGGCCTATTCCACCGGGCACCTGCAAGTGCCGTCTGCCCCGGCGGCCGACCGGGCGCCAGGCTGGGCGGCATGACGAACGAGATGCGAACGGTCACCCAGGACACCTTCGGCGGACCGGAGGCGCTGCGGGTCGCCACGGCTCCGCGCCCCGAGCCGGGCCCGACCGAGGTGCTGGTGCGGGTGCACGCGGCGGCGCTCAACCCGGTGGACGTGAAGACCAGCCGGGGCGAGGGCCTGGCCTGGCTGTACGGCGAGCCGCCGTACACCCTCGGCTGGGACGTCTCCGGCACGGTGGAGGCGGTCGGCTTCGGGGCGAGCTGGCTCTCGCCGGGCGACGAGGTGTTCGGCATGCCGAACTTCCCCCGGTTGGCCGGCGGCCTGGCCGAGTACGTCACGGCCCCCTCGCGCCACTTCGTCCGCAAGCCCGCCGGGCTCGACCACGTCCGGGCGGCGGCGCTCCCGCTGGCCGGGCTGACGGCGTGGCAGATCCTGGTGGACACGGCCCGGGTGCGGGCCGGCCAGCGGGTGCTGGTGCACGCGGCGGCCGGCGGGGTGGGCCACCTCGCGGTGCAGATCGCCAAGGCCCGGGGTGCCGAGGTGATCGGCACGGCCAGTGCGGGCAAGCACGCCTTCCTGCGCGAGCTGGGCGTGGACCAGGTGGTGGACTACACGGCGGGGCCGTTCGAGCGGGAGGTCGGCGAGGTCGACCTGGTGGTCGACAACGTCGGCGGCCCGGAGCACCAGCTGCGCAGCCTCGGCGTGCTGCGCGAGGGCGGACTGCTGGTGGCGGTGCCCGGCGGGGTGGACGCCGCGGCGGCCGCGCGGGCGGCGGCCACCGGGCGCAGGATCACCGACGTGCTGGTGGAGCCGGACCAGGTCGGGCTGCTCGGCCTGGTGGACCTGGTCGAGCGGGGGCAGCTGCGGGTCGAGGTGGCCGCCGAGCTGCCGCTGGACCAGGTGGCGCGGGCCTTCGAGCTGGTCGGCAGCAACCGCACCCGCGGCAAGGTGGTGCTGCGGGTCGCCGACTGAGGCCGGCCCGCGGGTCAGCCCCGGGCGACCAGCCGCTCGCGCGCCGCCGGCCACTCGTCGGCCAGCATCGAGAAGTAGACGCTGTCCCGCCAGCTGCCGTCCTTGCGCCGCCGGGCCCGCCGGAAGGTGCCCTCGTACTGCGCGCCGAGCCGCCGGATCGCGGCCTGCGAGCGCTCGTTGAGGTGGTCGGTCTTCCACATCACCCGGCCCATGCCCAGCTCGCCGAAGGCGTGGTCCAGCAGCAGCCGCTTGGCCTCGCTGTTCACCGCGGTGCGCCAGACCCGGCGGCCGTAGAAGGTGCCGCCGATCTCCACCCACTCCTGGGCGGGGTTGGCGTCGAACAGGCAGGTCACGCCGACCGCCCTGCCGCCGGCGAGCTCGATCACGGCGAGCGGCACGCACCCCGGGCTGTCCAGGTAGTGGGCGATGAGGTCGGCCGTCTCCGCCTCGGTCCGCGGGGCCTCGGAGGACAGCCAGCGGAACACCTCCTCGTCCCCGCCGACCGCCTCGAAGAGGTCGGCGGCGTGGCTCGGGGCCAGCGGCTCCAGGCGGACGTGGGTGCCGGTCAGGGTGACCGGAGCGGGGGTCTTCGCACTCATGACCGCCACGGTAGTCGCCATTTGAACTAGACGCAATGGATCATTGAACTAGTGCAATGATCGGGGGATGACAGAGGGCCCCGGGCAGCCGTGCTGATGCTGTTGGCGAATTCGGGGTCCTGATCACTTCGCCCCGCAGAGCTGTTGCTCGGCGGGGCGAAGTCGTGCGAAGTGGCTGGTGCGGGTGCGG
>NZ_JBHYKG010000437.1:0-5517 GCF_042741245.1 Kitasatospora sp. NPDC058965 | reverse complement strand
TGATCCGCCCCCCACCTATAACTACACGACATACGTCGTCGGCCGCGTAAGTTTTTTAATAGACACTGGGTCCGGACACCCGTATGGCCCTGGGGACGACCGGCGTGCCGGTCGTCCCCAGGGCCCCGCGGAAGGCTCAGGCCACCAGCCCGTGCTCGCGCAGCGGTCCCACCTTGAGGCCCTGCTCCGCGCAGAGGTCCAGCAGTCGCGGCAGCGCACCCAGGGTGGAGCGCCAGGCCTGCGGGGCCGAGGTGCAGTCGGAGTCGTGCAGCAGGACGGTGCCGCCGGCCAGCGGGGCCCGGGTCACCGTGCGCAGCACCGAGTCGGCGGTGGCGCGGGCGGTCCAGTCCTGGCCCCAGTGGGTCCACAGCACGGTGCGCAGGTCGTTCTCGCGGGCCGCGTACAGGGCCGCGCTGTTCAGCACCCCGTACGGGGGCCGGTACCAGCGCGGCTGCTGGCCGGTGACCGAGGCGATCAGGTCGCGGGCCCGGCGCACGTCGTCGCGGGTGGCCCGGGGCGAGCGGATCAGCAGCGGGCGGTGCGCCCAGCCGTGCACCGCCACCTCGTGGCCGGCCGCGACCAGTTCGCGGCCCAGCTCGGGGGCCTTGAGCAGCATCTGGCCGAGCAGGAAGAAGGTGGCCTTGGTGCCGGTCTTCTCCAGTTCCGCGAGGAACTTCGGCGTGGAGGCCGGGTCGGGGCCGTCGTCGAAGGTCAGCGCGACGTGCCCGGGGTCGCCGGGGCCGCTGAGCCGCGGCGCCACCAGCGGACGGACCGGGCCGAGCGAGGTGAGGGCCGGCAGCCCGTGCGCCACCGCGAGTGCGCCGGCGGTCAGGCCGAGGATCTTGCCGGTCTTCACGAAGCTACCTCCAGCAGCGTTTCGGGCACACCGCCCGCCAGGGCGATGACCACGCGGTCCGCACTGTGCGCGGCGCGCGGCGCGGGGACGGGGCCGGTCTCCAGGGCCTCGACCAGCGCCTTGCCGAGCCGGCGCTCGCTGCGGATCCAGACCGCGAGCCCCGCCTCGTCGAGCGCGGCCGCGTTGGTCACCCCGTGGCCCGGCAGGCAACGGTAGCTGACCACCGGCACCCCGCTCGCCATCGCCTCCAGCGAGGTGAGCCCGCCGGCGTTCTGCACCACCACGTCGCTGGCCCGCAGCAGCGCGGGCATGTCGTCCACCCAGCCCAGCGCGACGCCGGTACCGGCCTGCTCCAGCTTCTGGCGCAGCGCCTCGTTGTGCCCGCAGACGGTGACCGGGACGGCGACCCCGGCGGCGGCTATCTCGCGGGCCGTCAGCTCGACCTCGCCGACGCCCCAGGAGCCGGCCGTGATCAGCGCGACGGGGCGGTCCAGCGGCAGGCCGAACCGGGTGCGCTCGCGGTCCACCTCGGCCTGCGAGCGGGCCGGGCGGAAGGTGGGGCCGACCAGCGGGCCGCAGATCTCCACGTCGGCGGCGCCGTGCTTGACCGCCTGGATCGCGGCCACGTCGTGCAGGGCCAGGTGCAGGTCCACGCCCTCGGCCACCCAGAGCGGGTGCACGGACATGTCGGTCAGGAAGGTGGCCACCGGGACCTGGAGCACGCCGCTCTTGCGCAGCCGGCCCAGCGCCTGGCTGGCCAGCGGGTAGGTGGAGACGATGGCGGTGGTCTCCGGACCGACCAGCTCCCGGGTGCGCCGGGCCGCGGCGGCGGCGAACAGCCGGCCGACCAGTCCGGAGGAGCCGCGGTGCTTCTCCAGCCCGCCCAGCAGCCAGCCCCAGGCCCAGGGCGCGACCTTCAGCTCCAGCGCGTAGCTGCCGCGCAGCAACCTGCCGCACCCGCGCGGCAGCAGGTCGAGGAAGTCGTGGCACTCGGCGTCGAACCCGGCCTCGCGCAGGCGGCGCACCAGCTCCCGGGCGGCGCCGTCGTGGCCGGCTCCCACGCTCGCGGAGACCACGGTGATCCGGCGCGGCAGTCTGGACCGCATCTGGCTCCTTCCAAGGTGGGTCCAACTGCACTGCTGAGCCCACGGTTTCACTGCGTCGTTCGGTGCTTCCCGGGACCTGGTCCGGTCGCGTCCGGTGGCGCGGTCCTCGGCCGCGCCGCCGCCGGACCGGCCCTGGGGTCAGGCCCGTGACGGTAGGACGCCCAGCCGCCTCTCATGTGGCGGCCAGCCGGACACCAGGTGTCCGAGCGCCGACGGCTCGACCAACTATCGGTAGAATCTGCGGAGATGACCGTTTTGTCCCCCCGTCGACCCCCCGCCGGACTTGCCACAGCATGGGTCGTCCCAGCTGAAGCCGAGCTGAAGACAGCTGAAGACCTCTTCAGCAAACGCTGATCCGCGCCTGCGATCCTTACCTCCATGCGGGTACTGGTGGTGGAGGACGAGCAGCGGCTGGCCGCGGCCCTGCAGCGTGGGCTGCAGGCCGAGGGCATGACGGTCGACGTGGCCCACGACGGCCCGCAGGGCCTGTGGCTGGCGGGTGAGCACGACTACGACGTGATCGTGCTGGACATCATGCTGCCCGGGGTCAACGGCTACCGGGTCTGCGCCCGGCTGCGCGCGGCCGGCAACGAGGCCGGGATCCTGATGCTCACCGCCAAGGACGGCGAGTACGACGAGGCCGAGGCACTGGACACCGGTGCCGACGACTTCCTCTCCAAGCCCTTCTCCTACGTGGTGCTGGTGGCCCGGCTGCGCGCGCTGGCCCGGCGCACCGGACGGCGCCGCCCGCAGACCCTGGAGTTCGGTGACCTGGTGATCGACCCGGCCCGGCACACCTGCGTCCGCGGCGGCACCCCGGTGAAGCTGACGGCCCGGGAGTTCGCGGTGCTGGAGTGCCTGGCCCGGCGGGCCGGCGAGGTGGTGCCCAAGCGCGAGATCCTGGAGCAGGTCTGGGACAGCGCCTTCGACGGCGACCCGAACGTGGTGGAGGTGCACGTCAGCGCGGTGCGGCGGAAGATCGACGCGCCGTTCGGGCGCAACGCGCTGGAGACGGTGCGCGGGGCCGGGTACCGGCTGGCGGCCGACGGTGGCTGACCGGACCGCCACCGGCCGGGTGCTGCGCCGGCTCCGTCCGGTGACGGTGCGGGCCCGGGCCACCCTGGGCGCCAGCTCGGTGGTGGCGGTCGCGCTGGCCATCGCCTCGTTCTCGCTGCTCGGCCTGCTCGACGCCAACCTGCTGCACAACGCCGAGAGCGACGCCGAGGCGCAGGCCACCGGAGTGGCCCAGCTGGCCCAGGACGGCCGGCTCACCCCGCAGCTGCCGCCCACCCACGGCGCCGACTTCCTGCAGGTGGTCGACGCGCACGGGGCCGTGCTGAGCTCCAGCCAGAACCTGGCGGGCCGGCCGGCCATCTCGGACCGGCTGCCCACCGTGCCCGGCACCGTCTTCAGCACCTGGGACATCAGCCCGCTCGGCTCCGAGCACCGCCAGCGGGTGGTGCAGGTGACCAGCGACACCGGCCAGGGCCTGGTCACCGTCTACGCCGGCACCTCGCTGCGGGACGTGGACGCCGCCGACACCACCACCGCGGCCGCGCTGCTGGTCGGCATGCCGCTGCTGCTGCTCACCGTGGCGGTGGTCACCTGGTGGGTGACCGGGCGGGCGCTGCAGCCGGTGGAGGCGATCCGGGCCGAGGTGGCCGCGATCAGCGACCGCGACCTGCACCGCCGGGTCCCGGTCCCGCAGACCCAGGACGAGGTGGCCCGACTGGCCGTCACCATGAACGCCACCCTGGACCGGCTGGACTCCTCCGGGCGGCGCCAGCGCCAGTTCATCGCGGACGCCTCGCACGAGCTGCGCAGCCCGCTCACCGTGCTGCGCACCCAGCTGGAGGTCGCGATGGCGGTGCGCGACCCGGCCGCCTGGCCGGAGCTGATCGGCGGCGCGCTGGAGGACACCGACCGCCTGCAGCGGCTGGCCGCCGACCTGCTGCTGCTGGCCCGGATCGACGCCGCCGAGCCGCTGTCGGCCGCGCCGCTGGAGCTGACCGAGCTGGTCGCCGAAGCGGTCTCCACCCGGCGCGGCGACCGCTGCCCGGTGACCGCCGAGCTGGCCGAGGGAGTCCTGGTGACCGGCAGCGGGCTGCTGCTCTCCCGGGTGGTGACCAACCTGCTGGACAACGCCCAGCGGTTCGCCGACCGGTCGGTGGGCGTGCGGCTGCGCGAACTGCCCAGCGCCCGGCTGGCGGTGCTGGAGGTCACCGACGACGGCCCGGGCATCCCGACCGAGGACCGGGAACGGGTCTTCGAGCGCTTCACCCGGCTGGACGACGCGCGCAGCCGCGACCACGGCGGGGCCGGCCTGGGCCTGGCCATCGCCCGCGACCTGGCCCGGCACCACCGCGGCACCCTCACCGCGGAGCCCGCCGAGTGCGGCGCCCGGCTGGTGGTGCGCCTCCCTCTGGCCGAACCGCGCTGACGCCACCCGCTGCCCGGCCACCGGGACCCGTTAGGGTCTGCAGCGGTCCGGGTTCGGCGAACGGGTGACGGCGTGACGGGGATCTCACCGGTTCCCCCGCGCAGGTTTCCGTTATCGACCGGGTCCGGCCGGGTCTCCCATCAGTGGACAGATCCTTGAGGAGAGTGGGCACGGGTGGACACGAACCGGCTGGGCGCGGACGGGCACGGTGACGAGGGGGCGCGGCGCGAGCTGCTGGCCGATCACCTGCCCCTGGTCTACAACGTGGTCGGCCGGGCGCTGAACGGGCACCCCGACACCGACGACGTGGTGCAGGAGACCATGCTGCGGGCGGTGGACGGGCTGCCCGCGCTGCGCGAGCCGTCGGCGCTGCGCAGCTGGCTGGTGGCGATCGCGATGAACCAGGTGCGCCACCGGCACCGCGCCAAGCAGGCCACCCGCACCGCCGGCTCGCTGGACGAGGCGCAGGAGCTGGCCGACCCGGCGGGCGACTTCGTCGGCCTGACGATCACCCGGCTCGGTCTGTCCGGCCAGCGCCGGGAGGTGGCCGAGGCCACCCGCTGGCTGGACGAGGGCGAGCGCGAGGTGCTGGCGCTCTGGTGGCAGGAGGCCGCCGGGCAGCTGACCCGCACCGAGCTGGCGGCCGCGCTGGAGCTGAGCCCGCAGCACACGGCGGTGCGGGTGCAGCGGGTCAAGGAGCGGTTGGACGCGGCCCGGCTGGTGGTGCGGGCGCTGGCGGCCGTGCCCGGCTGCCCGCAGCTGGCCGAGCTGACGGCGCGTTGGGACGGGGTGCCGGGGGCGCTGTGGCGCAAGCGGCTCGCCCGGCACGCGCGGGACTGCCGGGCCTGCCTCGGGCCGGCCCGGGACCAGGTGCCTGTCTCTTATACACATCTCCGACTGGCGCTGCTGCCGCTGCCGCGGCACACCGCCCTGCACCTGACGGCCGCCGCCTCCCCGGTCCGGCCCGGTCCGAGTGGCCGGTCCCCGCACGGGGCGCGGGCCGCGCAGCGGCAGCGACCGCCGGTGGGCCGCCGGGCGCTGGCCCGCGCCCGGGCCAGGGCGCGGGCGCGCGGTCGGCGCCGGGTGGCGGTGGCCACGCTCGCGGTCCTGGGCAC
>NZ_JBHYKG010000436.1:0-5556 GCF_042741245.1 Kitasatospora sp. NPDC058965 | reverse complement strand
CGGCGAGGCCGGCCCGGTGCCGGGCGGTCCCGCGCCGGTCGACGGCGTCCCCCCGGGCGGCGGTCTGCTGCCGCGCCGGGTCCGGCAGGCCAACCTGGCCCCGCAGCTGCGGGCGGCCGCCGCCGAGGCGGCCGCGGGCGACCGGGCCGGCGCCCGGGAGCGCTCGCCGGAGGAGGCCCGGGCCGCGTTCAGCTCCTTCCAGCGCGGGTTCAGCCGCGGGCGGGCGGAGCCGACGCCGGTCCCGCCGCCGCTGACCGTGGTGCCGCCCCCGGCCCCCGGTGCCTTCGGACCGCCCGAACCCCCGACCCGGCGCGCCCTCGCGCCGTCCCCCGTACCACCGGCACTGCCGGCCGCACCGAGCCCAGCACGACCCGCACCAGCGGAAGGATCCTGATCGATGACCGCAATGACCCAGCCGTCCGGCGACCTCAACTGGCTTCTGGATGACCTGGTGGGGCGGGTCGCGTCGCTGCGGCACGCGGTCATCCTCTCCAGCGACGGCCTGGCCACCGGCGCCTCGCAGGGCCTGGGCCGGGAGGACGCCGAGCACCTGGCCGCCGTGGCGGCCGGCTTCCACAGCCTGGCCAAGGGCGCCGGCCGCCACTTCGACGTGGGCGGCGTGCGGCAGACCATGGTGGAGCTGGACGAGGCCTTCCTGTTCATCACCGCGGCCGGCGACGGCAGCTGCCTGGCGGTGCTCAGCGATGCGGACTCGGACATCGGCCAGATCGCCTACGAGATGGCCCTGCTGGTCAAGCGGGTCGGGGAGCACCTGGCCGCCGAGCCGCGGAACCCCGCCGGATGAGCGGCAGAGGCCCCGAGGGGGAGGCGGCGGACCCCGGGGCGGCCGAGGAGGAGCCGACCGGGCCCGCCGAGTCCGCGGACCGCTGGTACGACGACGAGGCGGGCCCGGTGGTCCGGCTCTTCTCGATGACCCGCGGCCGCACCCGGCCCGCCAACGACGGCTACTTCGACCTGATCTCGATGATCTCGGCGAAGTCCGCCGCCGACCGGGACCCCGAGCTGCCCGAACCGGTGCTCGACCCGGAACACCGCGCGATCCTCGACCTGTGCGCCGACGGCCCGCTCTCGGTCGCCGAACTCGGCTCCTACACCGACCTGCCGGTGAGCGTGGTCCGGGTGCTGCTCGGGGACCTCGACGACGCCGAGCTGATCGACGTCACCCGCCCTGTCCCGCTCGCCGAACTGCCGGACGAGCGCCTGCTCCGGGAAGTGATCAATGGCCTTCGGGCACTCTGACGGTACGGTCGGCGCGCGCCGGGACCGGCTGCCGGGCGGGATCTCGCTGAAGATCCTGGTGGCCGGCGGCTTCGGGGTGGGCAAGACCACCATGGTCGGCTCGGTGAGCGAGATCCGGCCGCTGCGCACCGAGGAGCGCCTGAGCGAGGTCGGCCGGCCGTTGGACGACCTGGCGGGGGTGGAGGCGAAGGACACCACCACGGTCGCCATGGACTTCGGGCGGATCGACCTGCGCCCCGGGCTCGCCCTCTACCTCTTCGGCACCCCCGGGCAGGACCGGTTCTGGTTCGTCTGGGACGAGTTGGCGCGCGGCGCGCTGGGCGCGGTGGTGCTGGCCGACACCCGGCGGCTGGCCGACTGCTTCCCCTCGGTGGACTTCTTCGAGCAGCGCGGGATCCCGTTCGTGATCGCGGTGAACTGCTTCGAGGGCACCCCGGTGTTCGCGGTGGCCGACGTCCGGGCCGCGCTGGACCTGGACCCCCAGGTGCCGGTGGTGCTCTGCGACGCACGGCGGCGGGAGGACTCGCGGGACGTGCTGGTCCGGCTGGTGGAGCACGCCGCCGACCGCAGCCGAACCCGGTGACGGACCGTCGGGCATTTCCCCCGGCGCGGTGATCTGATTGAATGGGGGCCATGCAGATCACCGTGGACGCGAGCCGGGGCCGTCAGGACCTCGAGCCGTTCTGGCCGTCCCGGCAGCCGCACCTCTTCGACCAGACCTGTCCGGGTTCGCCTCGCGCGTCCCGGCTCGCGCACCGCTGACCGCTCGTCGGGCCACGGCCCGACGGCCCGGTGCGAACACCTGAGTCATCCCGACGCGCAGACGACGTCCACCCACACGTTCTCGCGCGAAAGAGCTGCGTCATGTCCTCCTCGACGGCCACCCTGACCCTTCCCGCCCCGCACCTGCGTGCGGTGCCCCAGCCGCCGGCGCTGCAGCTGGTCCCCGACGCCCCGATCGCCCCCGAGCTGCGCGGCTCGCTGCCGCAGGGGGCCACCGTGGTGGCGGCGCTGCCGCAGTCCGCGCTCGCCCAGTACGGCGCCACCGAGGGCGAACGCCCCATGGTCGGCTACCTGGTGCTGGTGCCCGCGGCCGATCCCGCCCCGCCCAGGACCCCGAGCCCGCACGGCATCTCGGTCGACCCGGAGCGGCGGACCGCCCACGTGGACGGCGAGTTGCTCGACCTCACCTACCTGGAGTTCGAGCTGCTCGCGCACCTGACCCAGCACCCGCAGCGGGTGCACACCCGCGACCAGCTGGTCACCTCGGTCTGGGGCTACGGCCACGTCGGCGACGGCCGCACCGTGGACGTCCACGTCGCCCGGCTGCGCCGCAAGCTGGGGGCCGCGCACCGCGCCAGCATCGTCACGGTGCGCCGGGTCGGCTACAAGTACGTGCCGAGCGGCCGGAGCTGACGGCACCCGGGTCCGGCCCCTGAGCAGCAGGAGCCGGACCCGGGGCGCCGGTCAGGCGGTCAGTCGGTCGATCTCGGCCAGCTCCTCGGCGGTCAGCGGGCCGGCCGCCAGCGCCTCCAGGTTCTGGTCGAGCTGGGCCACGCTGCTGGCGCCGATGATCACCGAGACCACCCGCTCGTCCCGCAGCACCCAGCTGAGCGCCAGCTGGGCCAGCGTCTGGCCGCGCCGCTCGGCCACCTTGGCCAGCGACCGGAGCTGGTCGAGCTTCTGCGGGGTCAGGGCCTCCTCCTTGAGGAAGTGCCCGACCGACATCCGGGAGCCGGCCGGCACCCGGCCGCCGAGGTAGCGGTCGGTCAGCAGGCCCTGGGCCAGCGGGGAGTAGGCGATCAGCGCGGTCTGGGTCTCGCCCACCGCGTCCAGCACGCCCTCCGACTCGGGGCGGCGGTCCAGCATCGAGTAGGCGCTCTGGTTGAGCAGCACCGGGGTGCCCAGCTCGCGCAGGAGCGCCACCGCCTCGCGGTGCTGCTCGGCCGGGTAGTTGGAGATGGCCGCGTACAGCGCCTTGCCCTGGCGCACCGCAGTGGCCAGCGCGCCCATGGTCTCCTCCAGCGGGGTGCCGGGGTCGTAGCGGTGCGAGTAGAAGACGTCCACGTAGTCCAGGCCCATCCGGCCCAGCGACTGGTCCAGGCTGGCCAGCAGGTACTTGCGGCTGCCGCCGTCGCCGTACGGGCCGGGCCACATGTCGTAGCCGGCCTTGCTGGCGATGAACAGCTCGTCCCGGTACGGGCGGAAGTCCTGGGCGAACAGGTGCCCGAAGTTCTTCTCCGCCGAGCCGTACGGCGGGCCGTAGTTGTTGGCCAGGTCGAAGTGGGTCACCCCCCGGTCGAAGGCCCGGCGCAGCACCGCGCGCTGGACCTCCAGCGGCTGGGAGTCGCCGAAGTTGTGCCACAGGCCGAGCGAGACGGCGGGCAGCTGCACGCCGCTGCGTCCGGCGCGGCGGTAGGTCATCGAGGCGTAGCGGGAGTCGGCCGCGAGGTAGTTCATGGCCGCCATCCTGCCAGCTCGCGGTGGTGGGTCCAGCAGCGGAGTCGGCCGCGTCCGGCGAGCGGCCGGGTGGGGCGCCCCACCCGGCCGGTCACCGGTCAGGCGCCGCTCAGGCGGTGCACTGGACCTGGACGTAGGCCTCGTACGTGTTCGGCGTCCCCTGGACGTAGGAGACGTCCGGGGTGCCGTACGGCTGGCACTGCGAGTAGCCGGCCTGCGAGGCGCGGTACTCGGCGTTCCCCTCGGCGTACAGGGTGGCCGAGTAGCTGTTGTAGCCGTAGGCGTGACCGGTGAAGACGGCCGTGGTGGCCGCCTGCGCGGTGGTGGGCAGCAGCGCGGTCAGCAGCAGGGCACCGGTGGCGGCGGTGCCGGCGATCACGCGGGTGAGCAGGGTCATGGGTGATGACCTTTCAGGGACGGCCGACCCCAGGGAGCGGGAGGTCGGGCCAGGGAGAACCGGAGTGGTGTTCGGTGCCCGGGTTGATTTCAGCATAATGATCATGCGATGTCATTAGCTGAAATTAAGTCGGGTCGGAGTTGGCCGGAACCGGTCCCTCCGGCCCGGCCTGCCCCGGTTCCACGGTTGCGTCGAACTCCTCCTCCTCACGCGCCAGTTCGTCCATGACCCGGCGTCGCACCAGGTCCACCGCGGGAGAGCGGACGAACGCCTCGGCCACCAGTACCAGCCAGTCGGCCTCCGCCGCCGGATCGGCCTCCACCGCCGAGGGGAGGTAGTCCGCGGCCGGCTCCTGCGGGTGGCCGCGCCCGGCCGTGGCGGCCGCCAGCGCACCGGCCAGCACGGCGGCCTCGACGGCTGCGGCCCGGCGCTCCGGCTGCGGCTCGTGGGCGCAGGCGGCGGCCGCCCACTGCGGCACCCGCGGATCCAGGTGCGCGCGCAGCCAGAGCTGGGCGTCGCGGATCTCGATCACCCGGCGGTAGAGCACGAACTCGGCGCGCCCGCCCCAGCCGCCGCCGGAGCCGGCGGGGGCCAGCGCGATCTCCGGGCGGACGGCGTGCAGCGCCTGCCAGAGCGGAGTGATCCGGCGCAGGTCGCGGCGCAGCCGCAGCCGGCGCAGCGGCCCGCCGGTCCGGCCGTCCAGCGAGGCCAGCGCCAGCCCGCCCATGCCCAGGGTGAGGGCGAGCACCGCGACCGGCCCGGAGAACGCGTCCTCACCGCCGGCCTCCCGGCCGGTCCGCATCGCGGTCAGCAGCAGCGGCAGGTTCGACCCGACCCAGGCCAGCCCGCACACCCCGGCCGCCACCACCAGGCGCAGCCCGGCCCGGAGCGGACCGGGCGGCAGCTCGCGCGCGGCGTGCCGCACCAGCACGGTGAACACCGCGACGCACCAGGCGCCGTGCGCGGTGAAGAGCACGTTGAAGGCGGTGAGTGCGGCCCGGCCGTGGTCCGGCACGGTCAGCGTGGCACCGTCCGGGGTCACCGCGGCGGCCAGGTAGCAGGCGGCCTCCAGCACCAGCACCACGGCCGAGCCGACCAGCTGACGCCGACTCCGGGCGGCGCACGGCGTCGGCCCCAGGGTCAGCGCGAGCAGCACCAGGAAGCAGCCGGCCGCGATCTTGAGCTCACTGGCCAGCAGCAGCAGGGCGGCGCCGGGCGCCCCGCCGACCCCGGCCCCCGCGACGGCCAACAGGCCCATGGCCAGGCCGATGCTGAGGGTGAAGGCGATCAGCAGCCGCCCGCCCGCCTGCTGCGGGCCGCCGCGCCAGAGCCAGGCCCGGTGCCCGGCCCCGCCGAGTGCGACCAGGCCGGCCAGCCACTCCAGGGCACCGATCACCGGTCGGCCTGGCGGGCCCCGGCGTCGCGCGCGGGTGCCCCTG
>NZ_JBHYKG010000435.1:0-5557 GCF_042741245.1 Kitasatospora sp. NPDC058965 | reverse complement strand
GGTCTGGGCACGCTGCTGTTCGATCTGCTCACCGAGGCGGAGGAGGCCGACCGGGCGAACGTCTTCGACACCGCCCTGCTCGGCCGCCGGTTGGCCGGGGCCACCCGCTGGCTGCTCGACCGGCCCGAGGCCCGGGGGCTCCCGGTCGGCTACTTCGGTGCCAGTACCGGCGCGGCGGCGGCCCTGCGGGCGGCGGCCGAGCCGGGCTCCCCGGTCGCGGCCGTGGTCTCCCGCGGCGGCCGCCCCGACCTCGCCGCCGCGCGACTGCCGGCGGTGGCCGCCCCGACCCTGCTGATCGTCGGCGGCCGTGACGACGTGGTGCTCGACCTCAACCGCCGGGCCCGGCAGCGGCTGCGCTGCCCGACCCGGCTCGCCGTGGTCGCCGGCGCCACGCACCTGTTCGAGGAGCCCGGCGCGCTGGCGCAGGTGGCGGAGCTGGCCACCGACTGGTTCCTGGAGCACTTCGGCGCCGACCGGTAGCCGCCCGCGTACGATCACCGCGACCGACCGGGACGACTGGAGGAAGAGGCCCCCGACCATGGCTGAGGACCGCGGCTACCTGCTGGACAACCGCATGCGCGAGGCCGGCGAACGCTTCACGGCCATCGCCGAGCTCTTCGACGACTGGACCCTGCGGCACCTGGACCGCCTGGGCCTGGCCGCCGGCGCGCACTGCTGGGAGGTCGGGGCGGGCGGGCCGGGCATCCCGCGCGCCCTGGCCGAGCGGGTCGGACCGGGCGGTCGGGTGCTGGCCAGTGACCTGGACACCGGCTGGCTGACCGGACTGCCCGCCCCCACCGTCGAGGTGCTGCGCCACGACGTGACCCGGGACCCGCTGCCCGCCGGGCAGTTCGACCTGGTGCACGCCCGGCTGCTGCTGGTCCACCTGCCGGACCGGGCCGCCGTGCTGCGGCGGCTGGCCGACGCGGTCCGGCCCGGTGGCTGGCTGGTGATCGAGGACGCGGACCCGGCGCTGCAGCCGCTGGCCTGCCCGGACGAGCACGGCCCGGAGCAGCGGCTCGCCAACCGGGTCCGCCGCGCCTTCCGGGCCCGGCTGGCCGAGCGCGGCGTCGACCTGGCGTTCGGGCGCACCCTACCCCGGCTGCTGCGCGGGGCGGGCCTGACCGAGGTCGCCGCCGAGGCGTACTTCCCGGTCACCTCCGCCGCCTGCCGCGCGCTGGAGGCGGCGACGGTCCGTCAGCTCCGCGACCGGCTGGTCGGGCCCGACCTCGCGGCCGCCGACCTGGACCAGCACCTGGCCAACCTGCGCGGGACCGAACTGGACGTCACCACGGCCCCGCTGGTCACCTGTTGGGGCCGCCGCTGCTGAGCCGGCGCGGCCCCGGCCCCGCCGGCCCGATGGGGGCCCGGAGCGCGCAAGATACGTGCGTCGCCCCCATGTCTTCCCGCCCCGCAAGCCGGAGGATCTCCAGTGCGAGCGGGGCCCTGACCGGCCCCTTCCCAGGGCGGGACGGACCGAAGGGGCGGCGATGACGCGGACGGACGGGGCGGACAGCGGTTTCGGACAGGCCGACGGGGCGTACGCCACGCTCTACCGCGACCTGGTCGAGGCCGTGCTGCGCCGGCGGGGTGCCCGGGGGTGGTCGGTCGCTCCGGGCGAGTTCTGGTGCGGCGTCCGGCCCACGGGCGCACCGCAGCGCGAGCAGGGGTGGAAGCTGCACGTGTCGGCGACCCCGCTGTCCGCGCCGATGGTGCTGGCGGGGGCCGCCGAGGTGCTCGTCGCGCAGCGGGCCGCGTTCAAGTTCGCCGGTACCCCCGACCGGCTGGCCGAGCTGGTGTCCGGCCGCGCCGACCGGGGCAGCGGCGGCAAGTTCATCACCGTCTACCCGCAGGACGACGACGCGTTCCGGCGGCTCGCCGAGGCCCTGCACCGGGCCACCGAGCACCTGCCGGGGCCCGGCATCCTGTCCGACCGCCCGTACCGGCCGGGCAGCCTGGTGCACTACCGCTACGGCGCCTTCACCGGCCACCCGCGGCTGACCAACGACGGGGCGGTCGAGACGATGCTCCGGGCCCCCGACGGCAGTGCCGTCCGGGACCGCCGACTGGCCTGGTTCAGCCCGCCCGCCTGGGCGGTCGACCCGCTGCCCGTGGCGGCGTCGCCCGCCGCCGCGCCCAGCGCCGTCCTGCTGAACGACCGCTACGAGGTGCGCCGGGCACTGCGACACGCGTACAAGGGCGGGGTCTACGTCGGCACCGACCGGGCCGGCGGCGCCGAGGTGGTGATCAAGGAGGCCCGGCGGCACGTCGGGGCGACCCGCTACGGCACGGACGCCGGCGACCTGCTGCGGCACGAGGCGGACATGCTCGCCGCGCTCGCCCACACGGGCCTCAGCCCGCGCCCGGTGGACCGGTTCCGGCAGGGCGGCAACCAGTACCTGGTGCAGGAGTTGGTACCCGGTCAGACCCTGCGGAGCTGGGCGGAGGCGCGGCACGCGCCCGAGTCGGCCCTGCTGCTCGGGCTGGCCGACCAACTGGTGGCGCTGCTCGGCACCGTCCACGAACTCGGTTTCGTGGTGCGGGACCTGACGCCGAACAACCTCATGGTCACTCCCGACGAGCAGCTGCGGCTGATCGACCTGGAGATGCTCGCCCGCCCCGGCGAGCCGGTGCTGCGCGCCCACACCCCGGGCTTCGCCGGGCCGGAGGTCACCGGGGCCGCGCCGTACGGCCCGGCGCCGGAGGCGACCTCGGACCTCTACAGCCTCGGCGCAGTCCTCCTCCACCTGCTGACCGGCACCAGCCCGTTGTTCGTCCCGGACCGGCCGGCCGACCGCGGGCCGGACGACCGGCTGGCCGCGCTGGTCACCGGGGCGCTGTCGGCGCGGCCCGAGCTGCGGCCGTTCGAGCCGGTGCTGCTCGGGCTGACCCGCGCGGACCCGGGCGAGCGGTGGACCCTGGCCCGGACCCGCGAGCAGCTCGGCCGGATCCGGGCCGGCGCGGCCGGGCCGACCGGGGCCCGCCCGGCACCGGCGCTGACCGTGCGGGACGGGGAGCGCCTGCTCACCGACGGACTGGCCTTCCTGCTCGCCACGATGACGCCCGAGGACGAGGACCGGCTCTGGCCCGCCGACCGGCACGGGGCGCAGACCGATCCGCGCAACGTGCAGCACGGCGCCGCCGGTGTGCTCGCGGTGCTGGCGGCGGCCGCGACGCACCGGGCGGACGCCGCCCTGCACGAGGCCGTCGGGTGGGCGGCCGAGTGGCTCGTCACCCGGGCGCGGGACCACCAACCGCACCTGCCCGGGCTCTACTTCGGCAGCTCCGGCACCGCCTGGGCGCTGCTGGAGGCGGCCCGGGTGCTGGAGGACGGGCCGCTGGCGCAGGCGGCCGCCGAACTGGCCCTGGCGGTACCGGTGCGCCACCCGCAGCCCGACGTCTGCCACGGCGTGGCCGGGGCCGGCCTGGCCCAACTGCACTTCTGGCACGCCACCGGTCGGGCCGAGTTCCGGGACCGCGCGGCGGCCGCGGCCGAGCACCTGCTGACGGTGGGCGTCCAGGGCCGCTCCGGGGTGCTCTGGCCGGTCCCGGCGGACTTCGACTCCGAGCTCGCCGGCATCCACCACCTGGGCTTCGGCCACGGCGTGGCCGGGGTCGGCACCTTCCTGCTGCTCGCGGGCCTGGCGACCGGGCGCGAGGAGTTCGTCGCCGCCGCCCGGGCCGCGGGCGAGACGCTGCTGACGGCCGCCCGGGTCGAGGACGGCGCCGCCCACTGGGCTCCCGACGACCGCAGGGCCGACGCCCCGTCAGCCGGCCCGCACTGGTGCAGCGGCTCCTCCGGGGTGGGGACCTTCCTGATCCGGCTGTGGCAGACCACGGGTGACCCGCGCCACCGGCTGGCGGCCGAGCAGGCCGCCGTCGCGGTCCACCGGGCCCGGTGGCGCGGAACCCCCGTCGCGTGCCACGGCCTGGCCGGGAACGCCGAGTTCCTGCTGGACCTCGCCGAGGCGCTGGACATGCCGGGCTACTGGCAGTGGGCCGAGGAACTGGTCGGCTGCGCGCTCACCAGGACGGTGCACCGGGACGGACTGGTGCTGACCCCCGACGAGTCCATGCTCGCCGTGTCGGCCGCCTACAACACCGGCACGGCCGGGCTGTTGGGCCTGCTGCTGCGGATGCGGCACGGCGGCACGCGGATGTGGCTGCCCGACCCCGCCACCGTGCCGGCCGCCGAGCCGCGCGGCTGACCGGTGCGGCCCGGCGCAGGGCCGCACCGCCCCTCCACGAACTCCCGGCCGCGTCCGGCCGGGGCACCGATCCCTCCACTCCGGAAAGGAACCGATCCCCATGACGATCGACGTCGACGCCCTGCAGCTGCTCGAGTCCGACGAGGCGACCGCGGCCAACGCCTGCGGCATCTTCACCTTCTTCGACTGCCCGATGTTCACCTCCACCGAGGCGACCCAGGGGTGACCCCGACCACCGTCGACGTCGAGGCCCTGCAGCGGCTGGAGGGGGACGAGGCGACCACCGCCAACACCTGCACCCTCTGGACGCTCTTCACCTGCCCCGAGTGGACGTCCACCGACACCAGGGCCTGACCCCACCACCACCGGCCGGCCCCGTTCCGGCACCCGATCACCGTACGAGAGGACGAGATCCCCATGACGATCGACGTCGACGCCCTGCAGCGCCTCGAAGCCGACGAGGCGGCGACCGCGGAAGCGCTCTGCGGCGGCTTCTCGCTGATGACCTGCCCGGTGCTCACGACCCAGACGACCGCGGTGGCCCCGCAGTCCTGACCGAGGTCGCCACCGATCCGCCGCACGCGGAACGGAAGGGGTGCCCGCCCACCGGCGGGCACCCCTTCCGGCGTTCCCGGAGCACCGCGGCGCGGGGTCGACCGCCGCATACCGATCCCATACCGGCGGCGGACCGTCTCTGTGACCCGCGTTCGTACTTTGGCACGTGTCGGCGAGGTCCGCCGGCCGAACTGCCACCGAGGAGGCCGCCATGGCCGAGCACATCGAGCCCACCACCGACCGGACCGAGGTCGAGGCGCACGCCGAGGAGATCCTCCCGCTGCAGGAGCTGGCCTCCCCGGAGCCCGACAGCACCGACGGCGGCGGCTACGGCGACTCCAAGAGCACCGCCAGCATCGTCTGCTGACACTCCACCACCCACCACCGTGAAGGAGGCCACCGTGGCCGAGAACACCGAGCCCACCACCGACCAGGCCGAGGTCGAGGTCGAGGCGCACGCCGAGGAGATCCTCCCGCTGCAGGAGCTGGCCTCCCCGGAGCCCGACAGCAACGACGGCGGCGGCTACGGGGGCGTCATCAGCACCTCCAGCGTCGTCTGCTGACACACCATCCGCCACCCAGCACCCACCACCGTGAAGGAGACCACCATGACCGAGCGCACCGAGCCCACCACCGACCAGACCGAGACCGAGGTCGAGGCGCACGCCGAGGAGATCCTCCCGCTGCAGGAGCTGCCCTCCCCGGAGACCGAGAACGTCGGCGGCGCGAGCAAGAGCACCGCCAGCATCGTCTGCTGACGTTCCGTCCCCCACGGGCCGCGACCGCCCCTGCGG
>NZ_JBHYKG010000434.1:0-5560 GCF_042741245.1 Kitasatospora sp. NPDC058965 | reverse complement strand
GAAGTACATGGTGACCCCGGCCGCCGCGGCCGCCGCCACGACCTCCTCGTCGCGCACCGAGCCGCCCGGCTGGACGACCGCCCGCACGCCCGCGTCCAGCAGGATCTGCAGGCCGTCGGCGAACGGGAAGAAGGCGTCCGAGGCGGCGAAGGAGCCCCGGGCACGGTCGCCGGCCCGCTCCACCGCGAGCTTCGCCGAGTCGACCCGGTTCACCTGGCCCATGCCGACGCCGACCGAGGCGCCGTCCTTGGCCAGCAGGATCGCGTTGGACTTGACGGCCCGGCAGGCGGTCCAGGCGAAGGCCAGGTCGGCCAGCTCGGCCTCGGAGAGCGCCTCGCCGGTGGCCAGGGTCCAGGTCGACGGGTCGTCACCCGGCGCGTCCACCTTGTCCACCTGCTGGAAGAGCAGGCCGCCGCTGATCCGGCGGGCCTCCCGGCGCTCGCACGGGGCCTCGGGGGCGCGCAGCACCCGGATGTTCTTCTTGCGGGCGAGCACCTCGACGGCGCCCTCCTCGTAGTCCGGCGCCACGACGACCTCGGTGAAGATCGGCGCGATCTGCTCGGCCAGCTCCACGGTGACCGGGCGGTTGACCGCGATCACGCCGCCGAAGGCGGACAGCGGGTCGCAGGCGTGCGCCCGGCGGTGCGCCTCGGCCACGTCCGCGCCGACCGCGATGCCGCACGGGTTGGCGTGCTTGATGATCGCGACGGCCGGGCGCTCGTGGTCGTAGGCGGCGCGGCGGGCGGCGTCGGTGTCGACGTAGTTGTTGTACGACATCTCCTTGCCGTGCAGCTGCTCGGCGGAGGCCAGGCCACCCGTGCCGTCGGTGTACAGCGCGGCCTGCTGGTGCGGGTTCTCGCCGTAGCGCAGGACGTTCGAGCGCTCCCAGGTGGCGCCGAGGAAGGACGGGAACGCCTCCTCGGACTCGGTGTAGCCGGAGGTCTCGAACCACTGGGCCACCGCGACGTCGTAGGCCGCGGTGTGGGCGAAGGCCGCCGCGGCCAGCCGCTTGCGGGTCAGCAGGTCGAAGCCGCCCCCGGCGGCCGCCTTCAGCACGTCGCCGTAGCGGGCCGGGTCCACCACCACGGCCACCGAGGGGTGGTTCTTGGCGGCCGCGCGGACCATCGACGGACCGCCGATGTCGATCTGCTCGACGCACTCGTCCGGGGTGGCCCCGGAGGCGACGGTGGCGGTGAACGGGTACAGGTTCACCACGACCAGGTCGAACGGCTCGACGCCCAGCTCGGCCAGCTGCGCGCGGTGCGACTCCAGCCGCAGGTCGGCCAGCACACCGGCGTGCACCCGCGGGTGCAGGGTCTTGACCCGGCCGTCCAGGCACTCCGGGAAGCCGGTGAGCTCGGAGACCTCGGTGACCGGGACGCCGGCCGCGGCGATCCGGCCCGCGGTGGAGCCGGTGGAGACGATGGCGACACCGGCGGCGTGCAGGCCCTGGGCCAGCTCCTCCAGCCCGGTCTTGTCGTACACGCTGATCAGCGCGCGACGGATCGGGCGGACGTTCTCCGAAACCGGAGCGGTGGCGTGGGTGGCACTCATGCCGGGATCCATACCTTTCGGTCTTCGATGCGGTGACCTTCACGGGCCAGGCGGCCCACGATCTCGACGAGCAGTCGGCGCTCGACGGTCTTGATGCGCTCGTGCAGCGCGTCGCCGCCATCGGCGTGGTCGGCGTCGAGCACCTCGACGACGCCCTGCGCGATGATCGGCCCGGTGTCCACCCCGGCGTCGACCAGGTGGACGGTGCAGCCGGTGACCCGGACGCCGTAGGCGAGCGCGTCGGTGACGCCGTGCGCCCCGGGGAAGGAGGGCAGCAGCGCGGGGTGGGTGTTGACGATCCGTCCGGCGAACGCCGCCATGAAGCGGGGGCCGAGGATCTTCATGAAGCCGGCCGTGACCACCAGGTCGGGCCGGTGCTCCGCGACCGAGTCGGTCAGCGCCGCGTCCCAGTCCGCGCGGTCCGGGAAGTCCTTGATCCGGTGGACGAAGGTGGGCACTCCCGCGCCCTCGGCCCGGGTCAGACCGGCGATGCCGTCCCGGTCGGCGCCGACGGCGACGATCTCGGCGCCGTAGCCGGGGTCGGCCACCGCGTCGAGCAGGGCCTGGAGGTTGGTGCCGGAGCCGGACACCAGGACCACCAGCCGGGCCGGGCGGTCACGGGGGGGCGGGAAGGCGAGCGGGGGGGCGGCGGCCACTGCGCGGGTCTCCGTAGGTCGGGTGCCCGCCCGCTGGTACGTCCACCGGGCGGTGGGGCCACTACGGGCAGGCCGGCTGGTCGACAGATCCGCGGGTGCGCCGGGGTGCGTCCGCCTCGCTGCGGGTCCCGGGAACCTGGGAGAGCTGCTGACCGTCACCACGATAACGGCTGGTTGAACGCGGGCTGTACCTGGGATTCTGCTTGACGCGCGTAGATGAGAGCGGGATCTCCCGGGCCCGACCGCCGGACGGTGCCCGCGGGTCTCACCTGCGCATCGAACGGCAGGCCGGACGCACCGGCCCGGGCCGCTGCGGGATCATGGGTCGCGGACGCCCGACGCGACCGACACCCCCTGAGGATGAGGAACCCCGAGCGAGATGAGCAGCGGCAAGAACAGCGACGAGCGCAACCCCTTCGCGCCGCCGCCGGCGGACGCCCCGGACCAGCCGTGGCAGCCGCGCCTCCCGCAGGGCCCGGCCGACGGGTCACCGCAGGGCGAGGAGGGTTCCGCCCCCGGTTCCGACCGGCCCGGCCACCCGCCGGTGCCGCCGCCGCACCCGTGGACGCCGAACTGGCAGGGCGGCGGCGGCCCCGGCTGGCCCGGTCCGCAGTCCGGCCCGCAGCAGCCGCGCTTCGACCCCACCGACCCGGTGCACCGGCGCTCGCGGTACGCGCTGTACGCGGGGATGGGCTCGCTCTTCTGCGGGCTCGGCGGCTACCTCGACTTCGCGCTGCTCTTCGGGGTGCTGGCCCTCTACTGGGGCATCAGCACGCTGCGCACCACCCGCAAGGAGGCGGCGGCCGCGGTCCGCGAGGAGACCGGCCCCGCGGCCGAGCCCGCCTGGCCGTACCCGCAGCGGGTGGCCCCGCAGGTCCCGGCGGCGCTCGGCGGCCTGATCACCGGCGGGGTGGCGGTGGCCCTGGTGCTCGGCACGTTCGGCCTGCAGATGGCCTACCAGCCCTACTTCACCTGCCAGGAGGACGCGCTGACCCAGGTGGCCGCGCAGAGCTGCTCCGACCTCGCCCCGCACTGGCTCGACACCCTCTTCACGCCGCAGGACTGACGCGCCCTCACCCCCGGCCGAGCCCGCGGCGGGCCCGGTCGAGCAGCCGGGCCCCCGCCTCGGCCGCGGCCGACCGGGCCGGGGCCGGCAGGGCCGGCAGCTCCGGCTCCGGCCCGTCCACGGGCGGGTCCACCGGCGCGGGGGTGCGGCCGGCCCGGCGCCGCCACCACCAGGACAGCGCGGGCGCGCCCGGCACCGCCACCGCGGCGATCCAGCCGGCCGCCGCCGGCCCGCAGCCGGCCGCGGGGCCGAGCACGGCCATCCGCCCGCCGCCCACCGCGCCCTGGGCCAGCCAGCCGGCCAGCGCCACCGCCGCCCCGACCAGCCCCGCCGCCCCCGCGGCCGCCAGCGCGGTGCTGCCCGGGGAGATGCCGTCCGGGGAGGTGCCGCCGGGCGGGGGCGGCTGCGCCGCGTCCTCGGGCCCCCGGCGCTGCTCCGGCTCCGGGTGCTCCCCGTGCTCCTCGCGCTCCTCGCGCTCCTCCTGCTCCTCCTGCTGCCGCGACGGCTGCGCGGCCCGCGCCAGCAGCACCGCCACCACCGCGCCGGCCGCCAGCGGGACCAGCAGCACCAGGCGCTGCCAGCCGCTGCCGCTGCTCGGCACCAGCGCGAGGAGCGGGAACTCCGGCACCGCCCCCAGCCGCACCGTCCCCGGCGCCACCACGGTCCCGCTACCCACGGCGAACCCCGGCCCGAGCGCGTAGCCCACCGCCCAGAGCACCGCGTCGGGCGCCAGCAGCAGGCAGCTGAGCAGCAGCCCGAGCAGCCCGGGCAGGCTCGACCCGGCCAGCTCGCGCACCACCGGGTCGGTCGCATCGGTGCGCAGCACCAGCACCACGGCGAACAGCAGCGCGCCGCCCGCCAGCAGGGTGAGCCCCCCGGCCGCGGCGGCCCGGAACACCGGGCGGGCGGGCGGCGGCGCGGGCAGCCACCGGACCGGCCGCTCCGCCGGGCCCGGTCCCGGTCGACCCGCCCGCCACCGGGCCGCCCGCGCCGCCCACCGCCGCGCCGCGGGCCACCAGCCCGGCCCGGTCCGCGCGCCCACCGCGGCCGCGGCGTAGACCAGCAGCCCGACCGCCGCCAGGTCCGGCAGCGGCTCGGCCCGCAGCGCCCCGGCGCCCTGGCAGAACAGTGCCACCGGCAGCGCCACCAGCAGGTACCCGGCGCAGAGCACCGGCGGCACCGAGGCCCGCCGCACGCCCGCCGCGGCGGCCGCCCGCCCGGCCGCCCGGCGCACCAGCAGCAGCACGGCCAGGGTGAGCAGCAGCGGGGTGAGCGAGAGCGGCGCGCCGCCCCGGACCAGCGGTCCACCGTGCCCCAGCAGCCAGAGCGCACCGGCCAGCCGGGCGGCGTCGGCCGCGCTGTCCTGCGGGGTGGCCGTGAGCACCCAGAGCACCAGCACCGGCACCGCCGTCCCCGCCAGCCCCAGCAGGGCGCTGCTCATCCCGGCCAGTCCCGGGCCGCCGGCCCGGGCCGCCGCCGGTCCGGCGAACGGACGGCCCGTCAGGTGGTGGTGCGTCATACGGTCATGGTGCGGCCGTCACCCGTCCTGCCCTGCGCAAGGAGCAAGCCCTCGCCGTGTCTCGGATGATCTGCTTATGTGTCAGGACGGTCCCGAGGATCAAGCGGTCGAGCCCACCCCGGCCGGCTTCGAGGCGGTGTACGCCCGCTGCGGCACCCACCTGCTGCAGCAGGCCTACCTGCTCACCGGCCGCCGCCGCACCGCCCGGGCCGCGGTGCACCGCGCCTTCGCCGCGGCCTGGCCGCACTGGGCGCGGACCGCCGCCGGCCCGGACCCGGTGGGCCGGCTGCGCCGGCGCACCTGCGAGGCGGCGCTGGCCCCGTGGCGGCCGGTCGGTCCGCGCCGCACCCACCGGCTGACCCCGCCGCGCCGCCGGATCGCGGTGCCACCGCTGCCGGACGCCGCCGGGCGCGACCGCGCGCTGCTCACGGCCCTGCGCCGACTCTCCCGTCCGCGCCGCCGGGTGGTGCTGCTGCACGACGCGCTGGGCCTGACCCCGGGCGAGGTCGCGGCCGAGGTGGAGGCCAGCACCACCGCCGTCGCCGCCCGGCTGGCCGCGGCGCACCGGGAGCTGGCCCGCACCGTCCCGGCGCTGGTCGGTGCCGACCCCGACGCCCCGGAGTTCGGCGCGCGGCTCGGCGGGCTGCTCTACCGGGCCGCCGAGCGCGGCTGCCCGGGCCCGCCCGGGCGGGGCACCGCTGCCCTGCGGGCCCGCGGCCGGCTGCGCGCGGTCGCCCCGCCGCTGGCCGCCGCCGCCCTGGTGCT